>CAZKKX010000007.1:0-33553 GCA_964553505.1 uncultured Eubacteriales bacterium
GTCAAATAAAGTAGCCACCTCACACCTATTTGAACACATATCACATTCAAAACTTCTTGTTTCTATTCTGTTTTCTGCTGTCTTAAAACCCTTGAACTTCGTTCCGACATTGTTTTTATTAACAATTCTTTTCGCCAGCATCGCCGCCCCTACGGCTCCCATTACATCGTAATGCGCAGGAACAATCAATTCATAGCCAAGCTCTTTTTCAAAAGCTTTTTTTATTCCGATATTTGCGGCCACACCTCCCTGAAAAAAAATATTTGGAAGGATTTCTTTTCCTTTTGCAACATTATTCAAATAATTTCTAACCATCGCATGACATAAACCACATATTATATCCGACACATCATAACCGAGCTGCTGTTTATGTATCATATCCGATTCGGCAAATACAGCACATCTGCCTGCTATTCTGACAGGTATCTTTGATCTTAAAGAATACTCTCCAAAATCTTCAATGGGTATTTCCAATCTTTCCGCCTGCCGGTCTAAAAAAGAACCTGTACCTGCCGCACATACTGTATTCATTGCGAAATCAGTTGCAATACCGTTTTTGATTACTATAATCTTTGAATCCTGCCCGCCAATTTCTATTACTGTTCTCACATTTCTATCCATATTAACCGCGGCTACCGCATGAGCTGTTATTTCATTTTTTATTACATCCGCACCAATAAGGAAAGCAGAAATCGTTCTGCCGCTCCCAGTGGTTCCAACAGCCCTTATATCCTTATCTTCAAATTTCCTGCCCAGTATCTTTAATCCTTCTTGGATTACTTGTATCGGTCTTCCCTTTGTTCTTAAATAGAGCTTATCCAATACATTTCTTTCATTATCCATAACAACTATATTTGTACTTACAGAACCCACATCAACTCCCAAATAATACATACTCCTGTCTCCTTTCAAGCAAATCTAAAAATGCTTCAATTCTTGTATTAAAGCCGGCTTCACCTGTCATCTCATCAAGAATCAAAGTCATTATGGGGAAGTCTTTATCTTTTGATATTCTCTGCAATATGACTTTTGCAACAATTTCCGGCATTCATCCCATAGGAAATAGTTGTATGGCCCCATCAAAACTTTCCTTAATGGCAAGAAGCGCCTCGCCGATGCACTCCCTCCCATGCCCGCCTATATAATGAGGCAGGTATTCCATGGATGCTTTTCTTATATTTATGGAATTTAGCCTTAAGGGTCTGAGAAATGCATCTGCCAACCACCAGCTCACGGACAAACCTTTTTTTATACTCACTCCGTAGTCCATTAATTTATCTGTTAAATGAAAATTTGAAAATGGTTCTATTATCGTATATATTTCTCCTAAAATTACAATCTTTATTGGCTTCTTTTTTCGATCTACCGGAGTTTTTTCTGTCTTATTGTTATAATATTTTAGAACTTTCAATGCATCATCAATGTTATGAGTATTATTAAGCGCGCTTTTACACTGATAAAGAATTTTTTTATGCTCGCCTTTATTAATCTCATATCCACATCTTTCAAGATTCTTTTCTTCTATTTCTTCTAAAAACCTGATGGCCATTATAGTTTTTCCTAATAATTTCCATTTTTTCGAACTGCTTCTGTTGCTACTTCCGGATAATTTATAAAGCCTATTCTTGAATTCTTCTTTCCCTATGACCTGTGGGCTTTCTAAAACTATGAAGTCCAAATTATATTCTAAATTTGTTAGTAAATTTTTTTGTAATTCGCAAAATTCTCCGAATCTGCAAGGACCGTTACTGCCGACTAAAACTATAGTGTCTGCTCCATTTTTAATACTCTGTATATAGTTACCTACCATTATTTTGAAAGGCAGGCACATCTCTTCAGGCGAGTATAATGTCCCTATTTCAAGCGTCTCATTGCTATTCAACGGTGGTATTACATGCTTTATTCCCAACTCATCCAATAAGATTTTAGTGAGTATATAGGTGTTTCCTAAATGGGGAAATGTTATCACCAAGCAAATCTCTCCTCTCTTCCAGCATATTTATAAAGGCTTCTATCCTTGTATCAACACCTGCCTCCCCTGTATGTTCATCAATTTTCAAGACCAAAAAAGGAAAGTGGTTAACTTGATTTTTAATAAGCTCAATAGATACAGAATCAATTCCACATCCAAAAGACGACACATAGATGATGCCTTCTGCGCCATGGTTTTTAAGTACATCCATACAAAAGCCATATGAATTTTTGGTGAAGTCCCAAAAAGGTTTTTTATACAAATTTTTTATTTCTTTTTGAAGAAACTCGTTGTTGTTCTTTTCTTCTGTTATAACGCCTACTCCCATTTTGTTGAGTTTCTTTATTATATTCATGTTAAAAAAAGAATCATGTACACAATATGGATGCCCGACTAAAGCTATTTTATAACTGTAATTTTTATCAATAGAAGTCTTATATGATTTTTGAACCTTTGCTGCTTCTTCATATGCCTTCATGATTTTTCCTTTACTTTTTGTTATAGACTTTCCAAGATGCATAACCCATTTATCAAGTGATTTTTTTTGATTCATAAATACAGGCTGTCGGGTTATATCAGGCAGGTCGGGAATGCTGTTATCAATCATTTCCGGAAGCCCACAGAATTTAGGACAAATAAATTCTCCTCCTTTTTCTTTCATTATTCTGGGAACAATTATTAAATCACATCGATCTTTTAAAGATGCAACATGACCATGGAAAATTTTTATTGGCAGACAAGCTTCGTCAACACAGTATTTAACGCCTAAATCAAGTATTTTTTTATTAGTCTTTTCGGAAAACACAATCTGAGCTTCTAATTCTTTGAAAAAAGCCATTATGAAAGGATGATATCTGTAGTACATAAGACCTCTCGGTACACCGATTATTATATTATCATCTCCTGTCTGTATATATTTAATTATTATTTGCATTAAATCTCTTTTAAAACCTATAAGTTATCCGTTACTCCGAATCAACGATAACATGGTCTCCGTATACCTTTTGGCTGAAAAGTTTTTCTGCCTCCTGAATGCTCAACCCCTTTATATTTAATTGCTGAATATTGCTTTCTCCTATCCCTTTTTGAGATAGAAGGTACAGATAATGAATTCCCTGTGATTTAAAGCCCAACAATCTGCCACACACAGTATCTACACCAATCGGATTATTCCCGCAAACAACAATCCCTGTATGCTTAGGAATCCCTTTTGTTGGCCCTGACCCGACCATAGCAGGGTTTGCACTGACAACAGACAAGTGAATAGGCACTTTTTCCGTCATTGAACAGATAAATCCATGCAAATCTTCATGAATTCCTAAATCTTTTTTAGGTGCACCCTGCTCCTCAGTAGAAGGCCAGGTCAATGCCATATTCTTTATAGCCGCAGACATCGTAGCCTCCTCATGGAATTTCAGCTGTGTGAAAGAAATGAATACATCCATTTCTTTTATTACCTGATTAACTTTTATTTTATTTGGTTTAGAATGGTTTAACTCAAGATGGATATAAGGTCCGGTATTAAAATCTACGAACTCAAATCCTTCCTTCTCTATTATTCGGTCATACCCTAAAGCCTTCATAACACCAGGCGTATCTCCGTTTCCTGAGCCCGAACCAACGATCATTCTTTCTGGCTTTTTCTTTTTTATCCACTGCAATATAAAGCTAAACGTATCTGTGCCAACTGTAACTCCAGATGAAGAATCCGGCTTTTTATAGTTCACCCAATTAGGTGCTATGACAACTGTTGAAGTATTCTGAATTAATTCTTCTGCTTTTATTAACTCCAATCCTTGAGACACCGCTGTTTTTTCATCTTCATTCATCGTAATTGAAATATCTTTTTTCTCGTATTTAATCATTTTCTTCTCTCTTTTCTGTTTTTCTCTCTATAAAATTGTAACCATTCAGTAAAAAATTAAACAATGATTATCATAATTTAAATGATGACTTTTAGTTTTTGACAAAATCCAATCTTTTTTCAAACAAAAAGTAAAACATCCTTTTTTATAATAAGAAGTAAGAAATAAAAAAATAGGGAGGAGATAATATTGACTAACGAAGCAAAAATAGAAAAAATAAATGATTTGTTAAGTAATATAAATCAAATGATTGACGACTTAGATAATATGGGTAATCAGAATATAAATATGATAAATATTTTCAAAAGCCATTTCTCCGAAATCAATACGATCTTTCAGGACATTTCATCCAGTATCCAAGCACTGAATAATAAATCAGGAATTATTGATAATATCGTGGACGTAATTAGTACAGTTGCCCGGCAAACCAATCTGCTGGCAATCAATGCATCTATTGAAGCGGCACGTGCTGGATCGCACGGTCGCGCCTTTGCAGTAGTTGCAGAAGAGGTGAAAAAATTGTCTGTTCGGACATCTGATTCTGCCGTTGATATAAAAAGAATTGTAGATGAAATACAAACGGAAATCACTTCTGCAAATAAAAGCATCAATACAATAAGCAACTCCTTTGGTCAACTCAGTTTTGAAAGTAAAGATATTAAAAAAGATTTGGGAGCCTATGCCGAAGAAATGGAAAGTTCAGTATCCGATATGCTTTATAAGATAGAAAGGGAATATGATTCATATCATTTTTCATCTAATGCTGCTGTCTCTTTCAATAAACTTCAAAGTTCCATCGATCGAATCTCCGAGGATATAATAAGAAAAAACAAAAGTTTACTTGGTGTGTATTTCCAAATAAATCCACAGCTTTTAACACATTTAAAACCCGAAGAGTTAGGAGTAGGCATATACACCTTCTGGGAGAATAATAAAATCAATAAAATGAAAGCTCTTTATATTAAAGATTTTACCCCCTCTAATTCCTACATGGCTTGGTACTATAACCCCGCCAATGCCCGTAAAGGTCTTTGGAGCAGTATCCATTATGATCCCTATTCAAAAAAAGAACTCATATCTTATGGTTCCCCATTATATAAAAGCTCACAATTAATAGGTGTAGGCGGTGCGGATATTGATTATGAATATTTCAGAAAAGTATCACAATCATCTTTATTAGAACACCTGAATGAAAAAATCAAGCTGCTTTCAAAACATGCGCTGGAATAAGGTTTTTCAATTAATACTCCTTTTTACCTGTTTCCGTTACTTAATAGTGGCGGTTATTTTTTTGCATTTCTTAAGATTACTTTAAGGTTCCATCACTATAATAGACACAGGCAGAAATAATATCTAAAGGTCTACAAGGGATCCATAATCCATACTCCGGATTCCTAACACAAGCTGTAATCCATAATCCATACTCCGGATTCCATAGTCTATAATCCATACTCCATAATCCATAATTAGCTATGGTGAAATCAATAAAAATTATGAAATACTGTGATTTACGGAAAAATCCGTTGATAAATTTTCAAGTATTTAGATAGGAGTTGAAAAAATTGAAAGATTTTTACTGCATACGTAAGAAAATTGAAAAAGCAGGAAAGAAAAGAATAATTATTGTGTTTTTCGTATGTGTCCTGATTATCATAGGCAGCATTGGACTCAAGTTAGCCGGAAGTAGCGCTACTGCAGATACTACATACCTGACAGCAGAAGTCATTAGAGACGATATCAGTACCGGTATCAACAGCAGCGGTACACTGGAAGCCAGCAAACGGGCTGAAATAAAAGTTGCAAGTGATGCCACAGTCGAGACAGTAGCCGTCTCAGAAGGTGACAGAGTTGAAAAAGATGATATCCTTATGGAACTCTCAAGCGATACACAAGATACGGATCTGGAAATCCAGCGTCTTAATTTTCAGGTTGCTCATAATGAATTGCTCGAGCTGAAAGACACTCTATCCAGTTTAAAGGTATATGCTCCAGTTTCAGGTCATGTGGTTCTTTCATTTAATTCAATCGGTGATACGCTTAATAGTGGTTCAACATTTGCTGAAATCACCAATGGCAATGAAATGGAAATCAAAGCACCTTTTAATCCTTCAGTTGTAAACAGCATTTCTGTCGGTGATACGGCACAAGTGCTCATTACCGGATATTATCAGAGCATATCCGGTATTGTCACCGCCGTGGGCTCAACGGCAAAACCTTATTCGGAAGCAAAAGGTGCATTATATTATGAAGTCACCGTTGAAATAGAAAACCCCGGCGCTCTGACGGAATACGATATAGCAACCGCCACCGTAGAAAACAGCAAAGGAAATTTCACTGCCATCGACACTGCGCCGCTATCTTATAAAAAAGGAAGCGTCCTCCGTTTCGACACATCTGCTCAATTAGATAATATTTATATTTCCGATGGAGACTATGTGAACAAAGGCGACTTAATTGCGGAATTTTCCAGCGAGTCATTAGAAACTCAAATACAAAATCAGGAAATTGCCGTAACACAAAAACAACTTCAATACACTCAGGAATTAGAAAAATCAATACTTCAATCCCCTATTTCAGGGACTGTATTGAGTGCAAACTTCCAAGAAGGAGACAGCGTAGAAAGTAATGATACTGCTTTCGTTATTTCTGACATTGACACCCTTCAAGTGGTCGTACCTGTAGACGAATATGATATACAGAATATATACGAGGGTCAGACTGCTGTTGTAACAACGCAGGCATATCCTAACACAGAATTTAAAGCAGAAGTTATAAAAGTAGGTCTTGAAGGCACTGCATCAAGCGGTGTCAGTACATTTGACGTTACATTATCACTTATTACTTCAGAGGGTCTGAAGCCCGGAATGAATGTAAACACTGACATTATCATTGGTTCAAGCAAGGATACCTTGATCCTTCCCGTGGAAGCCGTTAGCCAAATGAGAGGTCAATATGTAGCTATTAAACAGGATAGCGGAGAACCTGTTCAGCTTAAAGTCGGTTTAATTTCTGATACTTATGTTGAAATTCTTGATGGTTTATCCGAAGGTGATATTGTAAAATACGCTGCAGAATTGGGAACCGGCGAGAACGACCGTAGAGGCGGAATGATGATGATGCCCGGAGGTCCTCAGGGAGGCGGAAACCGAAACTCCGGCGGTCCCAGATAGAAGCCGGCAGGCAAATAGCTTTTTTAAGAGGTGATAGTTATGATCAAAATTGAAAATGTAACAAAAACTTATACAATGGGAAGTGTTGACCTGACAGTATTGAATAAAGTATCTCTGAAAGTCCGTCAAGGAGAATATGTCTCAATTATCGGTCCCAGCGGATCCGGCAAATCGACCTTAATGAACATATTGGGCTGCTTGGATATCCCAACAACAGGCTCCTATTACTTGGATGGAAAGGAAATCAGTGATTATACAGAAGATCAGCTGTCAGAAATAAGGAACGAAAAAATAGGCTTTATTTTTCAAAAATTTAACCTTTTATCCAAATTATCTTCTCTGGAGAATGTGGAACTCCCCCTGATTTACAGGGGCATTCCTGCAACTGAAAGAAAAGCCCGAGCCGAACAACTGTTGACAGATGTAGGGTTAGGCGACCGGTTTCATCATAAGCCAACAGAATTATCGGGCGGACAGCAGCAACGAGTCGCCATTGCAAGATCTCTGGTCTGCAATCCGCCTATTTTGCTGGCAGATGAACCTACCGGAAATCTGGACACAAAATCGGGCAACGATGTCGTAAAAATTATGTCGGAAATGCATGAGAAGGGAAAAACCATCATTCTCATTACCCATGATCACGAAATGGCCGTTCAGGCGAACCGTATCGTCTCCATAAGAGACGGTATCATTTCTGAGGAGGGAATATAAATGAATTTTTATATGACTCTTAAAATGGCTTTTAAAGATATCTTAGGAAACAAATTGAGAACCTTTCTTACAATGCTTGGCATTATTATCGGTGTGTCTGCTGTTATTATTATGGTATCTCTTGTGGAAGGTGCAACCAGCAATGTCACAAGCAGTATTGAAAGCATGGGTTCCAATCTGTTGACTGTCAACATAAGAAGCAGTTATGTAAACAGCACTAATGCTCTGTCTTATGAGGACCTGAAGAATTTAGAAAAATACGATTCCGTTCAATACGCATCCCCTGTTTCAAGTGGAAATGTGACTTCGAAATACGGCAGCACCTCCTATGACACCTCCCTTCAGGGCATCGATACATCTTATATGTACACAAGAAACTATTCTGTCAGCAGCGGAAGATTCATCGTTCCTTTAGATAATGAAGGGAAGAATAACATCGCACTATTAGGAGCAGATGTTGTGGAGGAGTTGTTTAGTGATACCTCACCCTTGGGCGAAGAAATCCTTCTTAATGGTACTAAATTTAAAGTTGTGGGCATTCTTGAAGAAAGCGGTTCTACCATGGGAGGCAGCAATGATGATATCATCATGATTCCCATTAAAACAGCTCAAAGATTCCTGCAACAATCAAATATTGCCACAGTCTACATACAAGCTGCTGCAAACTCAGTTGAAATAGCAGAATACCAACTCGAGCAATATTTTTTAAAAATTTTTAAAAATGAGGAGGATGCCTTCATGATCTTTAATCAAAGCAGCCTGCTCGAAACCATCAACGAAGTAACCGGTACAATGGCTATGATGTTAGGTGGAATTGCTGCTATTTCCTTAATCGTTGGCGGTATCGGAATCATGAACATCATGTTGGTATCTGTTACCGAAAGAACCCGCGAAATAGGCATCCGAAAAGCAATAGGGGCAAAACGAAGTTCTATTCTAAAACAATTTTTGATCGAATCTGCCGTTGTAAGCGGATCTGGTGGTATAATAGGTGTAATCGCAGGAATCGGATGTTCATATATTTTCGGTATTTTAATGAATATTCCTTCAACGACACCCCTTTATATCATAATAATTGCCTTCGGTTTTTCACTACTGGTAGGAATTTTTTTCGGGATATATCCCGCAAACCAAGCAGCAAAGTTAAAGCCTGTAGATGCACTCAGGTATGAATAGCGAGGTGGATCATGAGAGTTCTTTTAGTAGAAGATGAAGTAAAGCTTACTCAAGCATTGCAACATATTGCCAAAAGAGAAAAAATTAATATGGATGTGTCCTTTGACGGAGCCGAAGGTTTATATATGTCCGAAACCATTCTCTATGATGTAATAATTCTGGATATCATGCTCCCTAAAATGAACGGGCTCGAAATCATAAAGCATATACGGGAAAAAAAAATTTCTACTCCTATTCTTATGTTGACAGCAAAAAACAGCATAGAAGATAAAGTCCATGGACTGGATCTTGGTGCAGATGATTATCTTCCCAAGCCCTTCGCAACTCAAGAATTATTTGCAAGAATCAGGGCTTTATCCAGAAGGATTCCTTCCGCATTTCACGGGCAAAAACTAACTGTTGGAAATATGGTTTTTTGGGGAGACACAAAAAAACTAATGATTAAAGAACAGCAGATTTCCCTTACAAGAAAAGAATCTGATATTATGGAAATGTTTATGAAAAGACCTAATCAGGTCTTTTCCAGAGAACAAATACTGGATAAGGTATGGGGCTACGAATCGGAAGTCACAGAGAATAATATTGAAATATGTATTTATTTTTTAAGAAAAAAAATGGGAAAAAACTCAGGAGCTGCCATCAGAACCATCCGAGGAATAGGATATTTACTGGAGGAAGAATAGGATGTTTAATAAACTTCATTTAAAGCTCACTGCATTCAACCTAATCATCTTAATGGTATTTTTTATTATCTTTTCGAGTTTCATTTACTTTCAAACAAGACATACGCTTAAAAGATCGTCCGAAATGACCGTTCATGGTCTCTCAAGGCAAATTAAATCTTTACATCACATTCCTCAAAAAAGAATATTCCATCCAGACGAAGCTGATAATCTGAATATACACTCAGAAATAATTATGATACTGATTAGGGATTCTTCCCTGAATATTACTGCCTCAAATACACAAGACAGTCATTTTATACTTGATAGCTCCAAAGAAATCAATAAAATGTTTAAATCTAAAAAAGACAGCCTTTTCTCAGAAATCAATATAAACAGCGAGCCTTACAGGGTCTATACAGCCTATTTTAATTCTCAAAACGGAGAATTGGGTATTATGCAAATCTGCCAGAATATCAGAATGGAAAAAAATATTTTAAACAATCTTTTAAAAACTTTGTTCTTGCTTGGTCTTACAAGTATTGCCATACTTGCAGGTATTAGTTGGATTCTTGCAAGGAAATCTCTTGACCCTGTCAAAACTTCCTGGGAACAGCAAAAAAGGTTCATAGCCGATGCCTCTCACGAACTAAGAACACCACTTACCGTTATGAAAGCAAATCTGGAAATCCCCTTACAGGAACAGAATGGTACCATTGCCGACCATTATATATGGATTAAAAATGCTTATGAAGAAACAAATAATATGAGCTATATTGTAAATTCGTTATTAGAACTGTCTCAAATCGATTCAAAACAAGCAAAAATTTTTAAAAATACCATTGATTTGAGTATATTACTTAACCGAACAATTGACAGTATTAAGCCTCTTTATGAAGAGAAAAAAATCCAACTTAACACAAAAATCTGCGAAGAAATATTTATCATGGGCGATGAACAGAAAATAAAGCAATTGATTATGATCTTATTGGATAATGCACTTAAATATACGGAATCCGGATCTGTTCATATAACGCTTTCTAAAAAAAAGACAGTTGTTTTACTGTCAATAAAAGACTCAGGGATTGGAATATCCGAAGAAGATATATCCCATATATTTGAACGCTTCTATCGTGTCGATAAGACACGATCCCGAGGGCAGGGAAGCCTTGGACTAGGCCTCAGTATTGCAAAATGGATTGCCGAAGAGCATAACGGTCAAATTATAGTTGAAAGTGAATATCAAAAAGGCAGCACCTTTACAATAAGCTTCCGCTCTGCATAAGGTCCTGAAAATTAGGAGACAGACGGTTTAAAGGAAAGTATTATTCTATAAATTTCACTGCTGTTCCATATGCCATGATCTCAGATGCGCCTTGCATCAGTGAACTGGTCATATACCTCACGTTTATGACCGCATCCGCACCAAGCGCTTCTGCTTCTTTGACCATTTTCTTAGTAGCAATAGCTCTCGCTTCTGTTAACATATCCATATACCCGGTGATTTCTCCTCCAACAAGATTTTTCAATCCTCCCATGATATCTGTTCCAAGATGCTTTGCCCGAACAGTAGCACCCTTTGCAATTCCAAGCATCTCAAACTTTTTCCCTTCAATGTAATCAGTATTTACTAAGATCATCGTTTTCCTCCTCCTTGATTTCTCTGAGTCTTTCCTTCATATTATGAATGATTGCATAGATAACGCCTGCCATAGCAGCTATAATAATCATAACAAAAACAAAACCAAAAGTGCTGCTGAAGACCGAAGTTGCCATAAGCATTGATAATCCGTAGAGCATACATATAATACCAATAATGATTGTAATTATGATTGTAATTAACACGTGTTTATTCATAAACTTCACCTTCTTATATTGTATTATATCATTTCATAATTATACTTTAAATACTCATCTATTTTATTCATAACTATTAATTATGATAACAGCAAGTTCAGGCCGGTTAAATACCCGAATCCGTTCTGCCGATGTTCCAAGACCTCTGCTGACATACATAAATGTGCT
This sequence comes from uncultured Eubacteriales bacterium, assembly GCA_964553505.1. Taxonomy (GTDB): domain Bacteria; phylum Bacillota; class Clostridia; order Peptostreptococcales; family JAAYPU01; genus JAENZQ01. Next base: position 11,582 of record CAZKKX010000007.1, read on the forward strand.
ATCTTTTTTAAAAAGCCCAGCATCATATTGGGGCATCAATTCCAGGTTAGGAGAAAAAACTCCCCCAATAAATGGCAATCTGACAGCACCTCCATGCATATGCCCGGATAATACAAAGTCAGCACCCCATTCTGCATATAAATCAAAATATGTAGGATCATGGGCAATGAGTAAGTTTATTTGTGCATCCGAAGTTTTTCCAATCTTTTGATTTATATACGATACATCAAAAGTGCTCTTTTCTATAGGTGTTTCATGAACTCTTTTCCCATATGGTATGGAGCTTAATCCATAAATCGCAATGGACTTTCCATCTCTATAACAAATTGACATCGCATTATCCAAAATTATGCATCCTGCCTCTTCAAGCTTTTTTTTATAAACGTTAAAAATATCCGGTGTATAAAGCCTGCAATATAAATCATGATTACCATAAGCATAATACACCGGATACTGATTATTCAATCCTTGGAGCAAAGCAACCACAGCCTCTCCGTTATCATTATGTGAATTAATCATGTCCCCGCTGAAAATCACTATATCCGGATTTAATTCAGATATAATATTAATAATTTTTCTTCCAAAATCTTTTCCATGCAAATCGCTTAAATGAATAATCTTAAGAGGCGAGATTGAATCAGACATTTTTTCCAGTGTAATTTTTGTTTCAGTTATTTCAATTCGATTACTTCCCATATAAATACCTGCAATAATTAACCACATGCTTACAATAATGCTGGTTATAATTTTCTTCTTCAAGCTCTTCATTTTTCTCTTCTCTTTCCACTCTTCTCTCACCTATTATAGCCTTTCCGCCATATCTTTACAATATGACTCAATTTGGCAGGCACATAATTTATAAACATCTACATCTTTATATAGCTTATACCACTCTACAGTTTTACTAATTCCTCTATCAATACCCCACACAGGTTTCCAATTTAAATAGTATTTTGATTTTGTAGAATCAATGTTTAAAAAATGGTTCTCTTTATATTCAATACTATTATTTTTTTTCTTCTCAATAATAGCCTGTTCATCATCCCATACATCTGTAATTCTTTCAACTAACTCCTCTACAGTTATCACACTACTAAAATCAGGTCCAAAATTCCATGCATCTGAATATATTCCCGTATTCTTTCCGGAAGCTTTTGATGCCAATGTCAAATACCCGTAAAGTGGTTCCAATACGTGCTGCCATGGTCTAATGGCATTGGGATTACGTATAATGATTTCTTTACCCTCTTCCAAAGTGCGAATACAGTCCGGAACAATCCTGTTAACGGACCAGTCACCTCCACCAATAACATTTCCTGCTCTTACTGAAGCTACTAATTTAAGATAATCTTTGGTATTCTTTTTATTGAAAAATGCATTTCGATATGACGCGACCAATAGTTCTGCACATCCCTTGCTTGAACTGTATAAATCATCACCTCCCATTGCATCATTTTCTCTATACCCATAAATCCATTCATTATTTTTATAGCATTTATCACTGGTTATAATAATTCCTACTTTTGTCTCGGGAGTTTCTTTAATTCTCTCCAAAACATTCATCGTTCCCATGACATTTACTTCATAAGTATAGTAAGGGTGATGATAGGATTCTAAAACAAGAGGTTGTGCTGCAAGATGAAAAACAATTTCAGGCTTATACTTGTTGAAAACTTCTTTTAAACTCGAAACAGACCGGATATCTCCATTAATACTGGTTATCTTTTTATTCATTTCAGATAATACAAAAATATCTTTTTCATATAAAGGATCCTTTGCATATCCAATTATATCTGCGCCTAATTCATGAAGCCAGATTGAAAGCCAACTCCCTTTAAATCCGGTATGCCCTGTAATCAACACCTTTTTATTATTAAAAAAACCATTAAATAGTTTTTCCATCTAATCCACCCCTTTAATCTCAGCTTTTTTTATATAGTATTGAAAATTATTTTTATACCATGATATGGTTTTAAGAAGGTTTTCATCGAGGCATTTCTCAGGCCTCCATCCTAACTTTCTTTTTATTTTACATATATCAGGGATCGGATGCCAAAGCTCCGGTCGGCGATCCTCCAAAGCGCCAAATAATAATTTTCTTTTACTCTTCATAAGGTCATGAATCAGTTCAATATAATATTTGAGAGGATATGCTTCTCCACTTCCGACATTAAACACTTCATTTGCAACCTTATCATCTGCAGCAGCCCGTATAATAGCTTCTATTATATCCTGAACATAACAATAATCACGAATCTGGGAACATGATGTCAATTCCAGATCTTTATCTTCTAATAAAGTCATAATCGCGTGGCAGAATATTTTGTGGCGTGATTCATATTCTCCAAAAACACCGAAAAGTCTTAAAGTAACGATTTCAATATGGTTTTCTCCAGCAATTTGATGTGCTATCACCGTTGCTGCTGCTTTAGTACTCCCATAAATATCTACAGGGTTCAAGGAAAAGTCCTCAGTAATGGAATCTTTTTTATTGCCATATTCCGCACAAGTTCCTATATTGATAAATCTTTTACACCCATATTTAATTCCTGCATTCAAAACATGAATTATACCGTATACATTTGTGTCCAACGCTTTATAAATATCTCTGTCTTCCGAACTAACTCCATATGCCGAAAGATGAAATATGTATTCAGGTTTAATATTAGACACCAAAAAATCAATTTCCTCTCTTTTTTGTATATCTGCAGAATGAATACTTATAACAGGTAACACTTCTTTTAATCTCCAAAGGTTTTTAATATTTCTCGCTACGATATTGACATCTGCGTTTAATTCAACAAGCCTTTTCACAAGATGTGATCCTATAAAACCTCCACCTCCGGTTACTAATATTCGTCTCCCTTCAAACATCAATACTACACCCTCTTCTTTTCCCTAATCTTTTTTTAAACATATATAATTCTTACTATCTTTAACGGGATATTCATTATTGAATAAACTTTTCACATCCGATTTATGTTTTTTAACTCTGTGAATTGCATTTTTTAATTCTTTCAAATACGGCAAATAAATATTATCCATTATCCTATAATCAATATTAAGATGCTCCCATTTCCATAAATCAAATTCGTTGTCATTATAGATAAGCAGGCTGCCAAAATGATATGCGATAAGCGTATCATGATTAATCAGCACTTCATTCTCCGATGCTTTGATTTCGCTTGCATAGTTTGAATTAAGTATCAGGTTCCATGGAGCAGCATTAATACCTTTATGTTTGCAAATTTTAATGAATGTAAACAATAACGGCACCTGATCCAAGTATTTTTGATCACCCCATCTTTTCAAGTCAGGCTCCGGCTTATCATTGCACCAGTTCAGGCATTGTTCTTCCCACCAGTTTAATACTCTGAATGAATACTCATTTTTGCTGAAACCTATCAATCCTGCCTGATATTTGCCATTAAGCTGTTCCATATCTGCCGGCGCATTTTGTCTGGTTAAGAAGGTAGCATGCCCTTTCCATTCCTCATAAATTTTCTCAGGATGTGCAAAAAAATATAAATCTGCATCACAATACAGTAACTTTTCTATATTGTAATGATTGAGTAAATGAGAACAAAATACAGGCTTAAGTGACCAGCAAAACTCATGGATCTGCCTTGTTTCTTTTATACTTTTTATCTCTCTGCTTTCAAAAACTTCTAAAGGGACAAGGGTAACGTTAGACAGATCCAAGCTTTTTAAAATTGCAAACCCTTGTTTATCAGCACAACAGATCCAAAGATGAAAATTTTCCATTTTAGAAATTAATGAATGGTGCAATGCAAGAATTTTAAAAACATATTTTTCCGTAGCAATTGTACAAAAATAATACATATGATCCCATTTAGAAACTTTTAAATCAAAATCACTGTATCTTAAATATGTTTTTGCCTTGCTTATCTCCTTATCACTAAAACACATTTTTACTTTTTTCCCAATGTTCTTTTCAATTATTTCAATAGCGCTTCTTATTCTAACCAGATAAGGCAAGTAAATTTTATTTCTGATGACATTTGGAATATTAATCTTGCTGAGATTCCACAAATCATATTGTTCTTTATTAAAAATATCTATACATGAAAAATGATAAGCTACCAAAGGATACTCTTGAATAAATACATCTTCATTCTTTTTTGTTATTTTATAATTGTTGTTATACACCGTATTCCATGGTGCTGCGTTTATGCCAAAATGCCCTGATATTTTGGTGTCTGCAAATAATCTGGGTATCTGATCCAGATATTTTTGATCTCCCCATCTTCCCTTTTCGTCATTATCTCTTGAATAACACCATTCCAAGCATCTACTTTTCCACCAAGCCGCTGCCTTTTTTCCTATTGAATTATTTTTAAAACCTATCAAGCCTGCCTGATATGTACCATATTTTTTTTCCACCCAATCCAAATCTCTTTGGGGGCAAAGATAAAGCGAAGCATCTCCCCAATCTTTATAAATTCTTTTTGTATCGGAAAAGAAGTAAATATCGGAATCACAATAAATAATAGAATCCATTTTATAATGGTCGAGAAGGTATGAAACAAGCCACGGCTTTAATGTCCAACAATACTCACTAACCGTACGGGAACTTTTAGCTTTTTTTAATTCATCTGTCTCAAGGCTTCTGATATCAATTAAAATCACTTCTTTTAATTTCATATTATTTAATACATGGTATATAAAATCATCAATACAACAGACAACCAAATTAAAATTACCGGAACATCTTTCAAGTGAATAGTAAAGTGTTAAAACCTTAATTAAATATTTCGTTCCCGCTATAGTACAAAAGTATTGTTTCTTTTCATATTGCATTTGTTTTACAATTTCTTGAAGGTCTTTGTTTTCCATAATAATCTTTTGTACGGTAATCTTATCTCCTATAACTTTTTCACTAATGGTTACTTCCTGTATTAAGTCCTCCATAATCTTGGATACTTCTTTTGATTCAAGACAGTCCTTCGGTAATTCTTTTTCTTTTCTTTCATTCCATTCTGAATCTGTATCATTACTCAGTATACCTTTGATTTTTTCACAAGACTTTTGAATTAATAGATAAGAAGCTGCAAAAAAATTGTTTATGTATTTAGAAGTTCTCTGTCCCCATTTAATCAAAATCCCTCCAGTACGCTCAAATAATATAAACACTTTCTCTTTTACTTGTATGGCATAATGTTTTAACATAAAAACCCACTCTCCCTTACATATTTAATAGCTGTATATAGAAAAATAATGGCTTAGCTCGAAGCCAAGCCATTTATATCAAACTAATTTCAGATAAATCATTACTTCTAAATGGCTGTATCATCCGGCATAATTTTCTTTTCCTGTAACAATTTATTTGCTTCTTCTATATCCTTACAAGTATCGATGCCAATCCAGTATCCATTGTGTTTATATACGGCAAGCTCACCTTTATTAGCAAGTTCAACCAACATAGTTTTTTCAAGTACACAAGTCGGATTCTCTGTTAAATATGAAAAAGCTTCTCTGTTACATATAAAAAAGCCCCCATTAATAATATGATCTAATTTTGGCTTTTCTTTAAACGATACTGCAATACCATTTTCGACAGTCAGAATTCCATAATTACTTTTATAATCAACACCTGTTACCGTAACCATTTTCCCCATTCTCTCATGATAGTCGACTAAATCTTTTAAATTAACATCTGCCAAACCGTCCCCATAAGTGAGAAAAAATCGGTCGCCTTGAACATATTCTTCAATCTTTTTTACCCTTGCACCGGTCATGGTATCTTCACCTGTATCTACAAAGGTAATATTCCATTTGTCGTTATATCTTTTTTTCTTGACTTTTATTTTCGATGCAAAAGTATACTTTTCATTACCAACTAAATCATCATATATATTTCTGTTACTGAAATGCTCTTTTATTTCCTTTCCTTTATAACCTAATGGTAATATGAAATCATTATAACCATAACTACTGTAATGCTTCATAATATGCCAAATGATCGGATGCCCTCTTACAATCGCTAACGGTTTTGGGATGTTAGAAGTGATTGGTCTCATTCTCAGTCCTTTTCCGCCACACAGAATAATAACGTCCAATATTACACTTCCTTTGTATATTCATATTCTTTTTCCTTACCATTCTATTCCAGAAAATTTTAGATGTGACAGAGAAAACTCTTTTGAAATTACAATTTAGAATTGACAATGACGGATAGAAATTATGCCTAATAATAATTCTTGATAAAAAAAAATGCAGTGAATACTGCAAAAACAGATTATTATTACTTGCATAAATATTTTATTTCTTAACACATACACATATAAACATACACCATTATATCAGTCCTAAAAGCCTTAGTCCCCGTTCATATTTACTTACAGGCTGCGGCTTCAACTTAAATTTTAGGGACAAATCTTTTCCGAAGGTTTCAAGACAGGATTGACTTCCTTTCAGCAACTCTAATTCAAGCTCACAAAATCTTTCTCTCCCACATTCCGTGATAACTTCACCTTTATCAAAGGCCAATTCTATCAAGCACTCTCCGGTTTCTATCTCTTTTTTTTTCCTTGCAAACTCTGTAATCACTTTTGGAACCAAAATCTGGTTATTTATGGCTTCTTCTAAACTCTCCCCCAGCTCTATTTTCAATAATATGTTTTTTATATCTACGACTTCTTTATCGTTTATATTCATGTTCCATTCTTTACGTGAAAAAATCCCATTTTTATAAGCCCCATGTGCTTTTACTGTCGCACTTGTGTTTTTACCTTCCTTACGAATCCTAAATGCAATCTGTCTCTTTAAAAGAATATTGTTTGGAGTATCATAATATACAGCTTTCAATTTTTCCTCTGTCATATCATATATTGAAAGGTAACGTTTTACTTGATATAATATCGTCTCTGATTCTTCATATTCTATATGGTATTTCAATTCTACCTCAGTATTTTTCATTCTATTTCCTTTCTTCGCAATTTACTCTTATTTTACCATACTTACTTCTAACAGATGATTATAACAAAAGATTCATTTACATAGATATCATCGATTTTTTCAGTATTTTCGAGGATTATTATGGAAAAGCCTCTTATAAAAGAACTGCCCTATATATACCCCTCTTAATAGATTACAATCCTTCTAAATCAGTTTGTTAGTTTATTTTTTTATGGATATAATAATACAGTTAGTTATTATGTTTTACAAGAAAGGATGTATTACTTTATGTTATTCGATGATTCGGATAGTCACAAGAAAAGCGCTATTAAAGAAAAAATCAAAAAAAACGGACATGAATTTATCAGATTACAATTTACCGATATTTTCGGCATGTCAAAAAACATGGCAATTACAACTGACGAGTTAGATAAAGCTCTTGATGGAAAACTTATGTTTGATGGTTCATCAATTGATGGCTTTGGCAGAATAGAAGAATCCGATATGTATCTGGTTCCTGATCTGGATACCTTTGAATCCGTTCCCTGGAGACCTGGAAATGGAAGTGAAGAGATTTCCAATATATTCTGTAATGTATATGCCCGGGACGGAAAACCCTTTCGTGGATGCCCACGCCATATTCTTAAATTAGCATTGGACGAAGCTGAAGAAATGGGTTTCAATCTAAGTGTTGGTCCTGAAGGTGAATTCTTTCTTTTTCATTTAGATGAAAATGGGGATCCGACCTTTGATATTCACGATGATGCCGGATACTTTGATTTATCACCTGTAGATAAAGGCGAATCTGCCCGTAGAGATATCATTTTAACAATGAAAAAATACGGTTTTTCCATTGAAGCTTCTCATCATGAAGTTGCCCCCGGACAGCATGAAATAGATTTTAAATACGAAGAAGCTATGACAGCTGCCGATAAATGGATGTCATTCAAACAAATCGTTAAAAATATCGCACATCATCATGGTTTATATGCTTCCTTTATCCCAAAACCCTTTACAGGAGAAAATGCAAATGCCATGCACTGCAATCAATCTCTTTCAAGAGACGGCAAAAACATCTTTTATGACGCCAATGATTCCATTGGTCTAAGCAAAACAGCAAGATATTATATTGGCGGCTTGATTGAACATGCGAAAGGAATTGCAGCAATATGCAATCCCACCATTAATTCCTATAAACGTCTCGTTCCCGGATATGAAGCACCAACAAACATTACTTGGTCCAGATCCAACAGATCAGCCTTTATCCGAATTCCTGACAGCAGAGAAGAAGGAACCCGTGTTGAATTACGGACCCCGGATCCTACTGCAAACCCCTATCTGGTTTTTGCAGTAATGCTTAGAGCCGGCCTTGATGGGATTAAGAATCAAATAGAACCCCCCGGCGAATGCAGCGAGAACCTATACTATATGACTGAAAAAGATAAGAACAGTTTCAGCATTGAAAAATATCCAAGAGATCTTTTTGAAGCTTTGGAATACATGAAGCAGGATCCCCTTATAATTGATACTCTTGGAAACCACTCATTTAATGTTTTTTATAAAACTAAATTGAAAGAGTGGCAGTCTTACCAGAAGGAAGTTCATAAATGGGAAATTAAACAATATTTAAAACGATATTAAATGCCGTTATAAGAGGAGAATAAAAATATAATTTATTCTCCTTTTTTACTTTTAAGTATTTTTTTATATATCCACAATATGCTATAATAGGATAATAATAGATTAGGAGATGCCAAATAATGTTTCAAACTAAAACAAAACCAAATTTTTTATACGCTCCAAAAATTATGACTATTGCATATATTTTGCTCCTTGTCTATCTATCCTTAGATTCTTTTAAGTCCGAATTGCCTTTGTCTCACCAAATAATGAGTTTTGTCATTTATATGGTTCCTGTTCTAATTCTATTATTATTTCTCTGGATATCCTGTAAATATACACTTATTGGCGGCAGCTTATATATTGTCTCCGGTATTCTTATGATCATACTCTGGGATCCTTTTAAAAAAATCAGTGGTTTTCTGGCAGCTCCTTTGCCTTTAATGACCATTGGTTTTCTTTTCATTATATTTGGTATATTAAATAAGAAATACTGAATTTATAAGTATTCGTCCTGTATTTATTAATCCACCATTTTCTTTAGCGATTCCACATCTTTTATTTGAATAGAAGACAAATAGTAGTCAATTGTCCCTTCTTCTTTCATTCGGCTCATTTCACGAGACATGGAAGGTCTTGATACATTCAAGAACTCTGCCAGTTCATTTCTGTTCATGGGCAGCATAAAGGTTGGTTTTCCGGTCTTTTTATACTGCTCCAGTAAAAAAGCACTGATCTTTCCCCGCATACTTCTAATGGTCAGATATTCTACTTTTTTATTCAGATTCAAAGCCTTTTCAGAAACGATTTCCAGCATATTTAATATCAGCTTTTTATGTCCCATGCATGCATTCCGACAACTTCCTACGATTTTATCGCCGGATACAAATAAGGTCGTGCAGTCTTCCTGGGCCTGAACAGTTGAAGGCCAACTTGTTAAGTTGGAAAAAACCGCTATCTCTCCAAAAAGATCACCTGGTTCTAACAGCGTCATAATAAAGCGCTCTCCTGCAGCATTTTCTTTCAGAACGGTGGCCGAACCGGACAAGAGAACACCTACTCCCTCAAATCTTTCCCCGGCATGTACGATATAGTCATTTTTTGAAAACTTAGCCATTCTTGGTTTGATGCAATCAATCATAAATTTCAAATCTTTTTTGTCTATATCACAAAACAGTGCAGTAGCCGAAATCGTATCAATCCATTTTTCATACATTTATCTCACCCCTTCAATAATAACAAATGTTGCTGCAGCTACCGATTTCCTTTTTTTATTATATTATACTCAAGATACATTAACAATTAATAATATTTGAAAGGAGCAATAAAAATGAAAAGAAACATTATTAAAATAGATGAGAGTAAATGTAACGGCTGTGGTCTCTGTATCGATGCCTGCCATGAAGGTGCTCTTCAACTGGTAGACGGAAAGGCTAAATTAGTCTCAGATATATATTGTGACGGCTTGGGGGATTGCCTCCCCGAATGTCCTACAGGTGCTATTGCCATAGAAGAACGTGAAGCAAAAGCTTATGATGAAGAAGCTGTTAAAGAACATCTGAAAGAAAAAAAAGAGAGTTCATCCAATCTTCCTTGCGGGTGCCCAGGAACGCAAGCAAAAACCCTTGAGAGAAAGAGTCCAATAGAAAAAGGGACATTCGAATCCCATGCGATTGAATCTCAATTACAACAATGGCCCTGTCAAATAAAGCTGGTTCCACCTAATGCACCTTACTTCAGAAATGCCCATTTGCTTATTGCAGCCGATTGTACGGCATTTGCATACGGAAACCTGCATAATGATTTTATGAAAAATAAGATAACTCTGATTGGTTGCCCAAAACTGGATAGCATTGATTACTCTAATAAACTAACAGATATCCTGAGACATAATGATATCAAAAGTGTAACCGTACTCAGAATGGAAGTCCCTTGCTGCGGCGGCATGACTCATGCTGTAACAACAGCACTAAAAAATTCAGAAAAAATGATCCCTTGGAACGTAATTACCATAGGAACCAACGGCACCATAACTGAGAACTAAAATCATTAGAGGTTAAAGTTAAGGAATGTAGATTTTGCTTAAGCAAAATCTACATCAACTCTTATCTTTTATATATTATCTTTTATCTTACTTAATTTTAAAGGAGGAATATCATGTCAAAAATGTTTTGTTTTCAATGTGAGCAAACTGCAGGATGCAGCGGGTGTACCAAAGTAGGTATTTGCGGAAAACAACCTGATGTCGCAAATAAGCAGGATGAGCTGACTTGTGCATTAATTGGCCTTGCAAGAGCAGCATCCGGAAAAACTCCCGGAAAAAAAGCGGATGAACTAATGATGCAAAGTTTATTTGCCACCATTACCAATGTAAACTTTGACAGCAATCGTATCGACGAACTCAAAGAGCTTGTAGCAGCTGAAAAAGAAACTCTCGGAGGAGCCGAAGACTTTCTCTGGGAAGAACTTTGGAAAGGCAATGAGGATATCGTCTCACTGCGTTCAACCTTATTGCTTGGAATACGTGGAATGGCTGCATATGCATATCATGCTTATGTACTGGGGAAAAAAGATTCTGAAATCACTTCCTGGTTTTACAAAGGAATGCTTGCACTTGGAGAAGAGCATTCGATTGACGAATGGCTGAATCTGCTTATGGAATTTGGTCAGATTAATCTAAAATGCATGGCACTCTTGGATGAAGCAAATACTTCAACATACGGTCATCCGACACCCGTTAAAGTACCGATGAAAATTGAAAAAGGCCCATTTATCGTTGTTACAGGTCATGATTTATACGATTTGAAACAGCTTCTTGAACAAACTGAAGGTAAAGGTATAAACATCTATACCCACAGCGAAATGCTTCCTGCACATGGCTATCCCGAGCTAAAAAAATATGCACATTTAAAAGGAAACTATGGCACAGCTTGGCAAAACCAACAAAAGGAATTTGCAGAAATACCCGCTCCTATTCTATTTACTACAAACTGCTTAATGCCGCCAAAAGTCGGCTACGCAGACCGTGTATTCACAACAGCTGTTGTAGGCTACCCTGAAATACAACATATTCCCGAATCAAAAGACGGCAAGAAAGATTTTACGGATATAATTAATAAAGCATTGGAACTGGGGGGGTGGAAAGAGGATAAACAACTGACGGGTATAAACGGAGGCACTGAATTAATGACAGGGTTTGCCCGAAATACTGTGCTCGGGGTTGCCGATAAAGTAATTGATGCTGTCAAAGCAGGTGCTATAAAGCATTTCTTCCTTGTCGGAGGTTGCGACGGAGCAAAAACAGGCAGAAATTATTATACAAAATTTGTTAAGCAAGCACCAAAAGATACAGTTGTTCTTACGCTCGCCTGTGGTAAATATCGATTTAACGATTTAGATATAGGAGAAATTGGAGGTCTTCCCAGAATTATGGATATGGGACAATGTAATGATGCTTACTCGGCAATTCAGGTTGCGTCTGCACTTGCAAATGCCTTTGATTGTGATATAAACGAATTGCCTCTGACATTGGTGCTTTCATGGTACGAGCAAAAGGCTGTATGTATCCTTCTTACACTACTGTCTCTTGGTATTAAAAATATTTATCTGGGACCAACTCTTCCGGCATTCATTTCATCTAATGTATTGGATGTGCTTGTTGAAAAGTTTGACATTAACCCGATATCTTCACCCGAAGAAGATCTTAATGCAATCCTGGGTTAGTATTCGGATTTAATAGTGAGGTTTTGCAAATCAAAACCTCACTTTTTCTTTTTCTTCCAAAATCATACCCATATCCTTCTTATTTATTATATTTACTCAATTCAAACCAGAATGTGCTTCCCATACCTATCTGACTCTCAACTCCATAATTAAAATTATGCGCTTCTAAGATATTCTTAACAATTGTTAAACCAAGTCCTGTCCCAACTTTTCTCTCTTCCGGCTTGTCCGCTTTATAAAATCTATCCCAGACGTATTCTATTTCGTTTTGAGGAATTCCTTCTCCCGTATCTAAAACCTCTATTCTTATTGAATTAAATTTCTCAACAGTACGGATTGTAATAGTACCGCCTTCATTTGTATGATTTAATGCATTATCGATTAGATTATAAAGAACTTGTTCCATTCTGTTCTCATCTGCTAAGACCATTGTCTCGGTAATGCTTTCTTTATTAATCGTTATCCTTGTTTTTTGACTTATAATTTCATATTTTATAAAAATTTTATCGATAAGCTTATTGATTCTAAACTCTGTTTGATTTAAAAACATATATCCTGACTGCATTTGAGAAAGGTTCAAAATATCTTCAACAATATGACTTAATCTGTCGGTCTCTTCAATAATAATCTCCAATTGTTTCTCTCTTTTATGTGTATAATCTCCTGTAACATCACGGATAGTCTCCGCATATCCTTTAATAAGGCTTAGAGGCGTTCTAAGTTCATGGGAAACATTGGCAATCAAATCTTTTCTGAGTTGATCAACTTTTAATAACTCTCTTCCCATATGATTTATGGTTTTTGCCAACTTGCCTATTTCATCTTTACGTTCAACTGCAGTTCTTGCACACAAATTGCCCTCTGCCATTTCCTGTGAAACTTTCGTAATATCCTGTATTGGTTTTGTAAATGTCCGGGATATCAAATAAGATATCAATATAGCCGCAGCCATCAAAATAGCAGAAATATAAAGCAGTTGAATTTTTAGTATCCCTGCAGTTTCCTCAACAGGTGCCATGGGAACTATTAATAAAAGTACGCCTTCCATCGTCTCAGGAAAACCAACAGGCAACCCTATTAAAACGTATTTACTGTTAAATCGTGGATGAGACATCTCAAGGCGTATCGTATCACCTATTAGAGCTTCTTGAAAAGCTTCTCTCTTAATACTGTTCTTTATCATTGCCATATGATTGCTTTCTCCGGTTATATACACCATATTTTCGCTTAGGTCATAAAGCTCTGCAGTCAAATTGTTGTTATATGCAAAGGCATCTAAATAGCTTTCAAAATTAGTCATCCCTTCTTTTTTTACTTCACGGATCATTTCTAATCCAGAATCTTCAATCTCTGAAATCCTTAGGTTTGTGTAAAAATAATTTAAAAAAACGATCTGAAAAAGCCATAAAAGAATGAGCATGATTACAACAAGTGCTATCATTCCCATCCAGAGCTTTAATCCAATACTTTTCATTTTTTCACTCCTGACTGGAATTTATATCCTACTCCCCAGACCGTCACAATGTAGTTTCTATATTCTTCTAAGTTTTCTCTCAGCATTTTTACATGTGTATCTACAGTTCTGTCGTCTCCAATAAAATCATAGCCCCATACTGAATCAAGCAACTGCTCTCTATTGAAAACGTGATTCTGATTACGGACAAAGAAACTCAAGAGTTCGTATTCTTTTGGTGTCAGCATTTTTAACGTACCATTCACATAAACATTCCGCGAGTTAAAATCAATCTCTAACTCGTCGATTTTCACATAATCTTGCTCCCCTGCTTTAGTGCTCCTTCGAATAATAGCCTTAATTCTTGCAAGAAGTTCTTTTGGGCTGAAGGGTTTTACAATATAATCATCCACCCCTAGTTCAAAACCAAATAGTTTGTCATATTCCTCACCTCTTGCAGTCAACATTATAATAGGTACTGAAGATTTTTTTCTAATTTCTCTACAAACGCTCCATCCATCCATTTTCGGCATCATAACATCCAGAATGATTAAATCATATCCTTTCAGTTTGAAAATATCAAGAGCTTCAAAGCCGTCTGCCGCTTCTTCTACCTGATATTCCTCTGCTGCACTTATATACTCTCTTATCATTTCCCTGATACGTTTCTCATCGTCAACGATTAAAACCCTCGTTACTGCCATAAGTAACCTCCGAATATATTCCTTTTCATACCCTACCCCATACTCTTAGAAAAAAATATAAACTTTTAATTATTACATTTTTATTATACTCTCTATTTGTGATAAAAATATGAAAATCTATTTTTTTGTAAGTAATTTGATATCCTCTATCTATTAAAATTAAGCGTATTTTTGATTTGAACTAAAGTAAAAACCCCGCTTAGAAGAAGTGACATACTAAATGCGATAATCCCTATTAATCCTGAAAATATCATATTATACGTAAATCCCAGTGTAATAAAAAGTGTATTGCTGAGTTTTACTAATATTAACATACACAAAAAAGGAATCAAAGGCTTGATAAGTATCCTACGATGATCAATATAAATTCCATCTTGCTTTTGCAGTATTTTAGCATTTCTTATAGAGATAAATAAACCGCTGAGAAAAAAACCTATGATATATCCATATATCCCGATTCGAGGAATGGGAATCAGTAAATAAATACAAGCCACATTTATCAGAATATCAAAAGCTACATTGGCCAACACTTTCCGCTGAAGACCCAGTCCGTTTAGAATAGCAAATTGAATGACATGAAAGTAGTGAAATGAGCACCCTATCCCTGCCCAAAACAACTGATTTCCAGCTTCAGGGCATTTATATATGACGCTGCATAATTCTTCCGGAAAAGAGATACAGAAAACTGTTGCAAAAAGCCCGATTGACCATCCAATGATTAACGAATCATGGCACTTTTTATTAAGGGCCTTATTATTTCCACTTATATGAGATCTTGTTATTGCAGGAACAAGGGTTATGGTTAGAGAAAAAATGATAATACCAGGATACGCAATTAATGGCATAACCATTCCGGTAATTTCACCATATAAAGAAAGTGCTGTTGTATGGTCATATCCGGCCGTTTCCAGTTGAACAGGAACTAAAACCGCGCTAATCATATCCATAATAGTGGCTAAGGCTCCTCCTAATGATAATGGAATAGCTAAACTGATAATTTTATGAATGATACCCCATGCACTTTCCGAAGAAGCTTGCACCAACCGCTTGCGATCACTACGGTTATAAGCAATGCTCAATAAAATAGAACTTATAAATTCCCCGGCTGTCATAGCAAGAACTGCTCCGGCACATGCATATGCAATCCCATAAGGCAGCATAACTCGCGTCAAAATAATCAGCCCGCCAAGACGAACCACTTTTTCTGCCACATCGATCAATGCCGGCTGCTTTATTTTTTGTATTCCGAAAAAATAACCCCTAAAAATAGCAGACATAGATATGAAAAATACTGAAGGTGTTAATAATACAACAGATAAAGAAGTGCGCGAATCTTTAAGCACCTCGGAAGCAATAAAGTCGGAATTTAAAAAAATAATGGCACAAACGGAAATGCTCCAAAAACCAATAAAGATAAAACTGGTTCTAATGGTCTTAGCCATTCCGGGCTCATTGTTTTTTACTTTATACTCCGCAATGATTTTAGATAAAGCGGTAGTAACCCCGCCGGATACTAATGTTATCATTAACATATACAATGGAAAAACCAGCTGAAATACACCCATACCTTCAGCCCCAACGCTTCGGGAAAAATATATCCTGAAACCAAACGCAAGAGTTCCGGTAATAAAGTTGGTAATTGCAAGTAAAAAAGCTCCTTGTATATAGTTGAGATCTTTCAAATTTGTTCCCCCTAAAGCTTCATTTGATCCATTATCTCGATAACTTGCTCTGAATGGATTCCTTATATATTATTGCAATGAATTAGGAATTATTATTACTGAAGCTTCATTGGTAAATTTTGATTTTTATTTCGGATAGTATTAAAATGCACTTGCATCCCAAAGGTGTTCTTTAAGATCAATGCAGCCATTATGATCCATCTTTATCCCCTCACTTTCGAGCAAAGCTCTCTGAATTTCTGCTGCTCCAAATACATGATTCGGTGACATTTCACCTTTTCTGTTCACAACACGATGGCAAGGTAAATTTCTGCTTTTCGGAGCTGCTCTCATAGCCCATCCAACTACTCTTGCATTCTCAGGGCACCCCAAAACAGCAGCGATCTGACCATAGGTCATTACTTTGCCTTGTGGTATCTTTTCTACAACTGCATAAACTTTATTAAAAAAACCCTTCATTTTTTGCTCCTCATCATATGAATAGGATCTCCTGTTCTAACTAATCATAACTATATACTACAATTATTTATGCTTTCAACCATAATATGATAAAATAAGATATAAAAAATAAATAGAATTCTTACACTAACTGATACTATAAGGAATGATACAACTTGGATAATAAAAAAAAGGCTGTCCTGCTTATGACCCTGGCCGCATTCTCTTTTACTATTATGCAACTTTTTGTCAAGCTTGCAGAAGAAATACCTCTTTATGAAAAAGTCATGTTTCGTAACTCAATAAGTTTATTGGTCTCATTGAGTATATTGATAAAATATAAGAAACCGGTTATTCCAAAGAAAAAGAACCGAATAGCTTTATTCTTCAGATGTCTATTCGGATTATTAGGAGTTATTTTCTTTTTTTATGCCATCGATAATCTTATTATGTCAGATGCATCTATCTTAAACAGACTCTCTCCTTTTTTTACTATTATTTTTGCAGCTACATTTCTCAAGGAAAAAGTAAATAAATATCATTTTTTTATCCTTATTTCAGTCTTTATCGGAATATTATTGATTGTAAAGCCCAAATTTGATTTAAGCATATTACCCGCTGTAATTGGTATTTTATCTGCTCTTTTTGCCGGAGCTGCCTATACGATACTAAGATTTTTAAAAGAAGAAAATACTTATACTATTATTTTTGCTTTTTCACTTTTTTCAGTATTAGGCCTTATCCCTTTTGTGGCAACAGACTTTATTGTTCCCGGCTCGATGGAACTTTTACAGCTTCTTATGATCGGTGTATTTGCTTCACTGGGACAAATTTCCATAACACTGAGTTATAAATATGCACCGGCCTCTCAAGTATCCGTATACAATTATCTGAGCGTTATTTTTGCTCTGATTACAGGGTTTATAGTTTTTAAAGAAATACCCGATTTCTACAGTCTCTTGGGCACCGGTATCGTATTGACCATGGCATATTTAAATTATAGACTAATGAATTGACTAAAATCAGGGTGTCTGAAACCCACTTTTATGTCTTTCAATTCAGCTATTTTCCCATCCTTTGAAACTTATTATTTCTCAATATTAAGTTTCATTTCAAGCGCATCTATACAATCATCCATATAGTTCCTGTTGAATTTTTCTATTTCTCCTCTGTCGCAAAGCCCTGCCAAATCAGGGTCTATAGGCAATCTTCCTAAAAACCGAATTTTCATTTCTTGAGCAACCTTTTCCGACTTGCTTTCACCAAAAATTTTTATCATTTCTCCACATTTGGGGCAAGTTGTATAGCTCATATTCTCTATAATCCCTATTATTGGTATATCCATTGATTTTGCCATATTGTAAGCTTTTTTTACAATAAGAGAAACCAAATCTTTCCTTTCCTGTTACTTTTTCAGTATTATTTTAATCATGCTTCAATAAAATCTCCCACAGACAAGATTACACATCGTTTTCCTAAGAAACGCTTCATTTCGCACATTGCATCAAAACCTGTACAGTGTAAAGGAACGATCTTCTCAATATTCATGTCTATTAAATGCTGGATCGTCATCTGCAATCTTATGGGGCTTACATTCTGAAGATGCATGCCTGCTACAAGAAGTTTAATGCGCTTATCCGGTATAAGATTCTGAGCATATTTGATACTGTTGATGATGCCTGGATGGCTGCATCCAAGAAATACAGCTATTTCCCCATTATCTTCAACAATCAACATTTGCTCATCCAGCATCATATCATTTATTATTTCTCCCTCATGCTCCATATATAAGTTTTCCGGCACTTCCTCAAAAGTATTGGAACAAGGTATTTCTCCAGACACTAAAATCTCTTTTTCTATCCATAGTGGCTGTCGGGTATAAACCAATCCATCTTTTATCCATTTGTATTCATCCATTTTAAAGGGCAATCCAACTTCAACCATTTGATTATTATGAGAGATATACTTTTTTATAAAAGCATCAGGATGTACATATATTGGCATTGCTTTTCCTCTGCAGGAAAAATATTCAAGACCACCGCAATGGTCGTAATGTCCATGGCTGATTACAATACCGTCCGCCTCTTCAAGATTAATTCCCATAATTTTTGAATTATGACAAAAAACCGAAGATTGTCCGGTATCAAACAATATCTTTTTTTCATCTTTTTCTATCCACAAGGAAAGACCATGTTCTGCAAGCATTCCGCGTTTCGTGACGGTATTATCCGCCAAAATATGTATCTTTATCACTACGCATCACTCCAATACTCTATTTATCTTGATTTTTTCGAAAGAATTTTTTATTTTCATAAATAAATTCTTTGATCAATTCTTTTTGAACTAAATCTGTAATTAATTTTTTATTGATTTTTCTTTCTTTCAGCAACTTATCAATTACTTCTTCTCTTACCGGATGTACTGATAAAATACTAAGCAACTCATTTACTATATCATCTGCAAAGAAAAAACTTTCACCTTCATCTTCTGTAATACATTCAACCTCAACATTCGCCAAAGTTCTGACGGCACTAAAAGCCATTTTAAGTTTTGAGGCAGAAGGTCTTTTTACATTGCTTTCGGCAGGCGGTCTTGTAGGTACAAGAATATAAGCTTTGGCTGGTTTTATTTTTGCCAATTGTACACCTACTTCGTAAAGACATTTCTTATTATCATTAAAGCCGCTTACAAGCATGGTTTCGGTAACTAACGTACCCTTATAGCTCTCAGCAAAATCTAATGTGCCTTTTATTATTCTTTCAATTCTCAAATTGCCATGAGGTCTGTCTACCTTATACCAATCATCTTGATTTGCTGCATCTATCTTAATCGAAACCCAATCTGCCTTCATTAAGTCTCTTTTAACATCATCCATCCATATCAAAGAAGCATTGGTTATTACAGCAATTTTAATACCAAATTGTCTTAAAAGCTCTATTTCTGTACCTAAGTTTATATCCAGTGTTGGCTCTCCGTCTGCAACAAAAGTAATATAATCCACCTTTTCACCTTTGGTATTCAAATCATTGATTTTAGATTGTGTTTCAAGAAATATATCCTTAGGGTCATAAAAGTTACTTCTCGACATCTGCATTTTATTTGTTCTCCCAATTTGGCAATAAACACAAGAATAAGAACATGTCTTCGCCGGAATATTGTTGATTCCTAAACTTTGACCCAATCTTCTGGATGGTATCGGTCCAAATACAATCATTTTACGGCACCTGCTTTCTTAAATGTATTACGACATTCTTTCAAGCTTATTCATTTCATCATTAATCCTTGACCAAATATTTTTGATCTCCTGAGTAATCACATTATTACCTACCTCCATGGGCGTTTTAAATTCCCTTAAAGCCTTTACCACTAATGCATCAAAGGGTATTTTCCCTATAACTGGAAAACCTTTCTTCTCGCAAAAAGCCTCAATCTCCGCGGCCACCTGTAAATTGAGATTATATTTATTGATACAGACAAATGCAGGTATTTCAAAATACCTTGCCACCCCCAATACTCTTTCCAAATCACTCTTTCCTGATTTTGTGGGTTCCGAAACTGCTACCACTGCGTCGGCTCCGGTCATAGAAGCAATAACCGAGCACCCGATTCCAGGAGAACCGTCAATAAGTACCCATTCTTCATTTTTTTTGTAACTATTTACGTTCTTCCTAACTTCTGTTACAAGCTTTCCTGATCCTTCTGCCCCAATATCCAATAATGCATTGGAAAAAGTCCCTCTAACAGTCTTTGACACATAAGTTTCCCCCGTTTTTACTTCTTCCAGTTTGATTGCATCTTGCGGACATACCAGCACACATGCACCACAGCCTTCGCATTTCATAGCTGATATCTTGTATTCTTTGATTGCATCAAATCTGCATGTCTCTTCACACAAACCGCACTTAACACATAATTCAGGGTTAATCACAGCTTCCTTTGCTCCAAAAAAATCATCCTTTTTTTGTACTTCCCCTTTAAGTAAAATATGCAAATTGGGAGCATCTACATCACAGTCCGCTATCATTTTATTTTCTACAAGGATACTCAATGATGAAACCAGAGTACTCTTCCCTGTTCCTCCTTTTCCGCTTATAAATACAACCTGTTTCATTTCCCGGCACCTCTTTCTATTTTTTCATAAAGTTCATTAAATCTTTCCTGCCACATACGATTATTCTCAACAGGAAGGATTCCTCTGGAATACCTTTCTGCTATATCTTGATCAAAAGGAATTTCCATCAACAGGTCGATGCCTTCTATCCGACAAAACTCATGTATAATCCTACTGTCGTTAGAAGCTTTGTTTAAGACAATCCCAAAAGGCAGACCCATTTTTCTCACCAACTGCACCGCAATCTTAAGGTCATGGAGCCCAAAAGGCGTCGGTTCAGTAACCAATATACAGTAGTCGGAATCCTCTATAGATTGTACAACGACACAAGAAGCTCCCGGCGAACAATCGAGAATAACATCCCCTTCGGTTTTAATACGTCTTTTTAACTGTTGTATAATGGGAATGCTAATAGGCTCCCCAACATCTAATTTACCGTGAAGAAATGAATCGTCTTTATTGGACTCAACAACGCCAATAGCTCTTTCAACTTCAATTATTGCTTCATTGGGACAAGCAATTGAGCATGCACCACAATGATGGCAGATTTCCGAAAACATAAGAACCTTATCTTTAACAACAGCAATAGCATTAAACTGACATGCTTTAACACAATTACCGCAAGTATCACATTTTTGCATATCCACCTTCGGCACCAGCACTTTTACCGGTGACGTCTTCTCCAATTCAGGCATGAGGAAGATTGCTCCATTCGGTTCTTCCACATCACAATCTATATACTGGCAGGATGGAATCGACATAGCTAAACTTGCCGAAACAGTAGTTTTGCCTGTTCCTCCCTTTCCACTTAAAACAGCTATTTTCATTTTAACCTCCTCTTACATTCAGTACTTGTTCAAAACGAATCCATTTTTAATTTGTAGAAAAAATTTAGGGCTTATGCCCATTAACTTCCTCAACTAAATCATATTACTATTTTAAACATATGTCAATAATTAGCCTTTTTAATGTTAATTTATTTTATTTTTTTGAGCAATGTAGCGATTTTTTTAATTCTTGTTTCATTTTTAGATAATAGAATAGCCCGTCTAAAACATTACGGACTTTTCTAAATACACCTTATTCGTATTGTTTATATTTCACTTATTTCTTCTGAATCGTCAATTTTCTCTTCTCTCTCTTTAGATGAAATGTTCGGTATTAATAGTCCACATACTATTATAATAACAATTTCTATTATAATTAAAACAACAGGAGTAAAATATTTTCCAAGAAGGTTCAAGCTTCCGCCTGCCGCAATAGTTGTAAGAAACATAATCAAAATGGCTTTAACTGTATCTTTTACCCCAAGTTCTTTGAGCA
>CAZKKX010000008.1:0-33229 GCA_964553505.1 uncultured Eubacteriales bacterium
GTTATCCAATCAAGATGTGGGGAATCATCTATTTATAAGCGAGAACACTGTAAAAAAACATCTGAAAAATATTTATAAGAAGCTAAATGTGAAAAATCGCATTCAACTTCTTAAATTTCATTTTGATTAATTTGAAATCCTGATTTAATACTAAAAAATATTTTATCGTTAAGCTTAAGAAATTAAAAAAAACATGGCTTTATTGGAAAATCCATGTTTTTATATCGCTATTCTAAATACATATCGCTTAATACTTTTAGAATTTTTGTAATTCTGCTAATAACAATTCAAATTCTTTTATATAACATTGAATTATTCTTTCTGAGATTTTTTGTGCTATTTCTTTTTTATATACATGTGTAGTCATATTCCTGTCATTTAACATAAGAAGCCAGTTTTGCTCATTTACAATAAGTTTTTGGGTATATGCTTCTTTAAAAACTGCTTTAGGAGAATTCTTATCAACAATACCGATTTCTTCAAGGTATTGTTTTGTGGTTTTCCAAGCAAGCTCATAGGTGAATTCAAATCTTTGAATAACACCGTCACGCACTACATCGGAATTATTATGTGCATATTCTTCAACCGCTTCTTTTAATCTCTCCAGTGCATTATTGAAATTAGTAAATTTTGTATTGAATTTACTCATATATAACCACACCTTCTTTCTCAATATTTTCCATCAGGTGGTCCTCTGTAAAATTCTCATCTACGAATACTATATCTATTTTTTTCAATGTATTGGTTTCCTCAATATCTAAACGAAAATATATTCTATCAATATCAGATAGATTGTTCCCAAAAACTGCAATATCATAATCGCTGACAGATGAATTGTCACCTCTTGCACGAGATCCGAATAATACTAATTTTTTAACTTCGTATTTTTCACCAATTTTTTTTATTTGTTTTATTACATCATCTATCATGGCAATTAATCTCCTAAATACTTGATATTTAGAAATTATTAAAGCTTCTATTCCTCTTTAATGTACAAATTATATCATTTTTGATGAAGTAAAATAAAGTGTAATTGCAGTTTTAAAAAAATCTTTATCTGAAAAATACGGATAAGGCTAAGCAAAAAGTTTTTTCAATAAAACCAATACTTCTATGAAGAAACGATCTATCAAATGATAGATCGTCCTATTTTTAATATATGAATCTACTATATAAATAGCTTTCGTATTTTATTCTTCTGCTTCATAAAGTAAAGCAATAATTATTCATATCAGTTTTTTTAATTCTTCTTCTTCATATTCCTCCCCTTTGTTTTTCTTCTCAAGAGCAAGCTGCATCAAGATATATCTTTTTTTAGTGATTGGGTATTTTATAACCATTATAATGGTCAACAGCATAAAAATAGCGGGAATAATTGTAAAACAATTTCCAATCCAGTTCAAAGTTAATTCCGTCTGCACGGAAGCATTACCGTTAAAACCGGATAATCCCAGTATTATACCTAAAACCTGAACTGCTGCGGCACTCGAAAGTGCTTCCGCCAAAGATTGCACCGACATTATAATCCCTTCTCTCCTCTGACCGGAAATAAGTTCATCTACTTCACAAACGTCGTAAATCATTGCAGGAAACAATTGCCAATAGCAGCTGTTCCCCAATGAAAATATAAAAGAATACGCAATTACTCCCCAAAATGAATGTATCCCCGTAATCCAAGCTATAATAATCCCAGTAAAAGAAATCGCAGAACATATGATATATGCTTGTCTTTTATCTAAAATATTGCTACATCTAATAATAAATGGGGAAAATACAACTCCCGAAATGGAAGCAATTAAGTACACTCTTGAAACTACACCCGGCTCCATTCCTAAATTATAAGTCAGAAAATACATCCTATCAGAATTCACCATGGTACCTGCCACAAGATAAAATATACTCCCCCCTATTAAATATTTAATCGGTTTAAGTCTCAATATCTCCCAATATTCTGTTATCATTGAATTTATAAAAGAACAGATATACGAGTCATCTCTTTTTTCTGTACTATCCCTGTTCTGGATTTTATCTTTACCCTTTGTACAATTCCAGGTTACTAAAATAGAAACTGTAGTAAAAATCCCAACAATAACTGCAGCACTCTGCCAAGCTTTCTCTACAGTTACCCCGTTGCGACATAAATAATCTACAATAAACGTGGGGAACACCACTCCAATCACAGCACCAATAAAGTTAAATACATATGCATAAAACCTTAGAACAGTTCTTTCTCCGTAATCGCCGGTGATTTCTGCTCCAAAAGCTAAGTATGGTACATAAAAAGAAGAAAAAAGTCCCCAAAAAATAATTACTAATGCACCGTAGTAAAAATACTTAAAGGATTCGCTCAGATTAATACTACTGAACAGCATAATTATTGAAACACCGAGAGGAACAGCAGTTAATAGTAAGAATGGTCTTCTTCTTCCATACTTTGAGGTTGACTTATCAGATATGTACCCTATAACAGGGCTGCATATGGAATCCCATATCGCACCAATAGCTGCAATGCTACCTGCTATAACAGGATTTATTCCAACCACTGAAGTTAAAAAAAACAAAAGAAAAGCGCCAATAAATGAATAACTGCAGGCATCTCCCAAAGCTGCCGTCGCATATCCAAATTTTGTACCCAATGAAATTTTTTTATGTCCATCCATTTTATACCTACTTATTCATTTTTTAATATTTAATAAATACATCATTCCTATTAAATGATTACCATTTAATATATGTTTATTATACCAAAAATTGTAACAAAAGTATTTATGCCAAAAATCAATAAAGACTAATTCTTTATTTAATAAAGATATTAGCCCTTAATTATTATGAGTTGGTTAAAAATAGATATTTTCGACTATTTAGCTAATTCATACATGGCATCCCTTAGTTATTATTATTTATTCATAATTTAATAAAAGCACCTAAAAGCCATAATAAATCACCATGCTTAGTCGTGTCAATTTATTTGATGGATTTTGATAGGCATGATCTCTGTCCGATTTAAATTTAATTGAGTCACCTTTTTCCACATGATATTTATTACCTTCCACTTCTAACATTAATGTTCCTTCATAAACAGTAATGAATTCCTCCGTTTCAGGTCCGTGAGATTCTGAAGCAAAGTATCCGCCTTCTTCAAGCTCCAACATAAAAACATCAAATTTTCTACCATTTTCTGAAGGAAAAATGGAATAAACTTTATACCTTCCATCATCTTCTATTTGGGGGTCTATATTAGAATTTAGCACCACAACGGTATCAGGCTGAGGCATATTGATAATAGAGGTATATGGTATTTTTAAGCCTGAAGCAATTTTCCAAATGGTATTGACAGTCGGGCTTGATTCTCCTGTTTCGATTTGTCTCAGCATAGCCTTGCTGACACCTGTCAACTCAGATGCTTTTTCAAAACTTAGCTTCATCTCTGTTCTTATTCGTTTTAAATTGTTTGCTACAACTGTGTTTAAATCATTCATCAAATAAACTCCTTGCTTTTTATTTGACCTGATTGTATAATCAAATAAATTGTTATAACATCCTTTTATTATTAATATAACATACGAATTAATATAAACGCAATTTATTCTTTAGATTTATAACCCAATATTCAGACAGCAAGCAGGACGCTTGCTTAGTTTCTACGAAAGACACGATAACTTATCTTATATTAGTATCTTAGTAACTTATTATGCAGGAGGCAGCAAATGACTGAGCAAACATTATCAAAAAGTATCAAACAGGGCATTATTACATCTATTCCTCTTATATTGGGTTTTTTTCCTGTGGCTATGGCCTTTGGGCTTCTCTCAAAAAATATAGGCATTTCCATGAGGGATACCAGTTTTTTTTCCATATTTGTTTTTGCCGGCGCCAGTCAATTTATGGCTCTTGATCTCTTGAAAGCCGGCATCAGTACTGGAAATATCATTATTGCCACATTTCTTCTCAACTTGAGGCACTTGATGATGAGTGCTTCTTTATCCGTGCGGTTAAAAGAAATTAAAAAACAATGGTTATTCTTTATCGCTTTCGGCATAACGGATGAATCATTTTCAGTTACGTCTTTAACAAAAACAAAATTAAATACTCCATTTTTACTGGTTTTTTATGGTCTCACCTATTTATCCTGGGTATCGGGTACTGCAGCAGGATATCTTGTAGGCACCTTGCTTCCCTCAACGTTACAAAGCAGTTTGGGAATTGGTCTTTATGGCATGTTTATAGCCTTATTAGTACCGGAAGCAAAAAAATCGATGCCTATATTGTTTCTGGCTGTCTCTTCCGGGTTCCTATATATTATTATATCCTATTTTAATATCGTATCAACATCATGGCGTCTCATAGCCACTATTATATTAGCTTCCGGAGCAGGAGTTTTGTTTCTGAAAGATGAAACAAAAGAAGAAGAGGAGGAGATGATTTGAAAAGCATGTTACCTTTAATATTTGGAATGGCAGCAGTAACTTATCTGCCAAGATTGCTACCCCTTATAATCATGACTGAACGTCCTATTAATCCTTTACTTAAACGCTTCTTACTCTATATTCCTTATACGGCTTTAAGTGCCTTGATCGTTCGCGGTATCCTGGAAGCCTCTTCAGAAATCCAATTGGCAACTCTTATGGGTGTTATCGCTGCAGGTGTCTGCTCTATTTATATTTCTAAAGGAAGTCTTGTTCTGTCCGTCATGGCATCCGTTATAACGGCATTCTTGGTTTTAGCAATTTAGCATATTGCACATTATGATAATAAGGAATTAAGAAACAATTATCCTGAATTACCAATCATTTATTTATTCTTATTAAATACATTATGTTCCGTTCCCAATAAAATACTTATAAAGTAAAAAACTCCTGAAACCAAGATGATGGTAGCGCCGGAAGGAATGTCATATAGATAGGATACGGTGAATCCGGTAATACAGAATACAATCCCAAACCAGACGGATAGAATCATCATCCTTTTTAAACTTTCAGAAAACATCTTTGAAATAGCAGGAGGCAGAGTTAGAAGAGCAATCACTAAAATGATTCCTACTATTTTTATCAATAAGACAATAACACAGGCAATAAGTATGAATAAAATATATTCGTATAATTTAACAGAAATACCTATAGTTTTGGAAAATTCGTCGTCAAACAAATATGCCCGCCAATAATGAAATAATGATGAAATAATAAAAAGCAGCAAAGCATCCATAATCAACATAAAAAAAACATCCCATCTGGAGATGGTCAATATATCTCCAAAAAGGTAGGAGGTCATATCAGGCGGATATCCCGGCGTTAACGCTATAAACAAGATTCCCAACGCCATACCAATAGCCCAGAATATGCCTATAATGGTATCAGAATTTACATTTGTTTTCCTCTTAATCTGAACAATACCAATAGATGTTATAATTGAAAATAACAGCCCTCCGATAATAGGCTCTATACTCAGGTAATATCCCAGTCCAATACCTCCGAAGGAACTATGGGCAATACCACCGCTCATCATCACCAGTTTTTTTTCTACAATTATCGTTCCAATAATCCCACAAGCAATGCTTGCAAGAACGGCACCTATTACCGCATTTTGTACAAAGGTGTATTTAAATGCTTCAATCATAGTATTCCCTCATTTTCCGTCCATTTCAACAACTTTTACGTTCTGGCTTACATAAACCATTTTATTGACAAATCCTGAGGCATGCTCTTCATGAGTTACCTTAACAATCGTAACTTCTTTACTCATCTTGTCTAAATATGTATTCATCATATTCTTGGATTCCGAATCTAAATTGGAAGTAGGTTCATCCAGTACTAAAAGGTCCGGGTTCGTTAAGACAGCTCTTGCAAACAGAACTTTTTGAAGTTGACCTCCTGAAAGGCTATGTATTTGAACCTCACGGATATTTAAAATTCCAAAGCGTTCCATCACTTCCTCAGCCTCTTTTACTTCTTTTTCAGCAAACCGGTGATAGTACTTTTTGGGTTTATTCAGCATTCCCATCATAGCAACGTCCTCTACTTTAATAGGGAAAGATCTGTCAAACAATGTATGCTGAGGGACATAGCCAATTTTTATATTTCTCTTCATATAAAACTCCCCTGAAAAGGGTTTGATCATTCCTAAAATTAGTTTTAAAAGAGTTGTTTTCCCTCCTCCGTTTGGGCCTGAAATAATAATGTAATCTCCTTTATTAATTACCAAATTAACATCTTTCAATGCACAGGTGCTTTCATAGTTTACATTAACATGATTAAAACAAATCAGCTTCATACAATCCTTTTCTCCCTTTGCCTTAGTGTTTGAAAACTGATTTTTATTATGCCCCAGAGTATTCTATTTATTATCTAAAGCAAACCCATACAAAAAAGTTCAATTTAGCACTTTTTTCTGATTGTAGACAAATAGAAGTATCGCTTCCAATAGGTTCATTGCAAAACCAATCTACTGCATAAACTGTGGTATGCTCTTATTTCTAAATATCACAAAATGATATCAAATACTAAAAACCTCTTCTCCCCCCAAATATGTTTTTATCACTTTTATTCTACTTATTTCATTTAAATCTATATCAAAAATATTTCTATCTATAATTATAAAATCTGCTAATTTTCCAATTTCAATTGTTCCTTTTATATTTTCTTCGTATGAACAATATGCTGCATTTTTAGTAAACATTTCAATTGCTTCGTATACGGAAACTCTTTCCTTTGGAACAAATCCACCTTCAGGGTATCCTTCAAGATTTTGCCTCGTTACAATGCACTGAATTCCTATAAACGCATTTATATCTTCAACAGGCAAATCACTTCCGCCAGTAACAATTATATCTTCATCTATTAAAGTTTTAAATGGCATAAATAATTGAATACGTTCTTTACCAATCCTTTTTTCAGCTAAATCCACCCAATTCTTCATGAAAATCGGCTGCATGTCCAAAATAACAGGCAGCTTTTTCATCCTATTAATTTGATTTTTATTCAAGACTAAAGCATGAATAATTCTAAACCTTGCATCATTTCTGGGATTCTCATAATATACTTCTTCAATAGCATTTAAAACCATTTCCACTCCCTTATCTCCGATAGCATGAACAGCTATTTCCATCCCATAATCATATGCCTCTTTAAACTGTTTATTTAATTCATCCTGAGAATTCATAAGAACTCCCATTTTATCAGGTTCATCTGAATACGGCTCTAAGAGGGCCGCTGAGTGGGAACTTAAAGAACCATCGCAAAATATTTTTTTTGCTCCATACTTAACCTTCTCATTACCCAAACCTGTTTTAGCCCCTATACTTTTGGGCAATTCAGCTGAAGATGACATTACAATTCTTACAGGAAGACGATTTTCCTTCTCTAAATCTTGGTATAAATACAAATACTCTAATGGATCTCCTGTTAAAGATGAATATGTATGCAATGTAGTAATTCCAAGAGATGCTGCCCTTTTTAATTCATTTTCATATTCCAGTTTTCTTTTTTTATAGTCCGCCAAAGGGACTGATGAATTCAATGGTGCAAAATAATCGTCATAAGCATTTTCTCTCACAATGCCGTTAGGTTCTCCATCTTTATCGAATTCAATAATCCCTTCTACTGAAGGAACAAAACCCTTTTTAATTTCTGCAAGTTCTAAGGCTAAGCTATTGACCATATTCGCATGCCCGCAATAACTACTTATCAAGATCGGATGTTTTACACTCGCTTTATCTAACTCCCACCTAAGGGGAAAACGGTTTTCCGATAATTTTGATTTGTGTAAGTTAATAGCAGTAATCCATTCACCTTCAATGGTTTGCTCTGCCTTATTCTTAATTTTTTCTATAACATCATTAATAGACTTTGCATTTAACAAATCAATTGATTGCTTCCTATAGCAAGTAATTCCCAAATGCATATGTGTATCCGTAAAACCAGGGAGAACAGTATTCCCTTTTAAATCAATGACTTCCTCTGCAGAAATGTTTTCCGCTTCTTTATTTGAACCTGTAAAAACAATTTTGCCATTATTAACGGCAACCGCTTCAATTTTATCCCCTTCTTCTTTTAGCGTATATATCTCCCCATTAATAAACAATTTATCTGCTTTATACATTAATTACTCCTCCAATTCTATTAAAAATATATAACTCGCTATAATATGCGAGTTATATATTTTTAATTAAACACTACAGCTTTATAAAGTTAGTTAATACTTTTTTGATATTCATCATCAAAATATATTCTGTACTTTTCCACATCAGGTTTTGGTGTTAGTAAGGATACAACTACAATAACTATAAATCCTAACGGAGCACTAATAAGTACTGCTGGAATGTAGAAACCTGTTACTGTTAAATACAAATGTACTCCTCCACCAACAAACATTGATGCTAATGCCCCTGTATTTGTAGTTCTCTTCCAATATAATGCCATAACTACGGATGCTAATAGCCCTCCGACAGCAAATGAATATCCCCATAAAATCAAACCAATAATGTTTGGATAATACATAGCAATCAATAATGCTAATACACCAAGTACAATCATTGATAACCTTGTAACTTTTAACATTTGCTTATCATCAGCTTCTTTATTAATAAATCCTTTATATATATCTTGTACATAGCACATAGTTGACATAAGTAAACATGTATCGGAAGTACTCATGGTTGCCGCTATAATAGCTGAGAACAAGATGCCTACTACTCCTACAGGCAACAGATTAACAATAATAGTAGGCAAAGCATCCTGTGAAGAACCAAGATCCGGATATAGGACAACACATGCCATACCAATGACAATAACAGCCATAGCAGGAATAATATAAAATACCCCACAAAGTATTGACGACCTTACTGCAACCGTCGGATTCTTAGAAGCAGCTAAGTATCCGTAAGTTGCTTGGCAACAGAAAAATGCTAAACCTGTTGCTACAAGCATACCTACTATTGATAATGTCCCCATTGCTCCAAATTTTAGAAATCCTTCAGGTACTCTGGCTACCAATTCACTAAATCCACCTACTTGGTTAAGTGATTTTGGTAATAGTAGAAATACCATACCTAAATAAATTATAACAATTTGAACATAATCCGTATAAACAACTGCTTTAAGTCCACCCATTATTGTATATACTATTACTATAGCCGTTGTAACAATCATTCCTGTTTTAAGGTCCCATCCCAGTAATACATGCATAATAGTCCCTGTCGCAACAATTTGAGATGATACAAAACCTGCATAGGCAATAGTATTTAATCCTCCGGAAATAATACGAGCAGCCTCTCCATATCTATATCCTAAGAAATCTCCAATTGTCAAAAAATTACCTCTATCTAAAATATTTTTTATTCTGCGAGCAAAAGGTACCATTATCCAGTTCCCCATTGCAGATGATATTCCAAACCAGCTACCGGTGACTCCCATGGAGTAGCCGTATCCCGTGCCGCCCACAGAAGTTGAACCTCCGGCAACATTAGCCGCTCTTGCAATACCAGCTGAAAGCGATGATAATGACTTTCCTGCAACAACCTCATCTTCATGGGTCTCAATTTGCTTGGAAAAAAATGCTCCAATAATAACCATACCGGCTAAATACGCAAAAATTATAAGATAATCAATCGGTGCCACTATAATTCCTCCTTTTTATGAAATAATGATTGAGTAGTAGATCAACAAATGTATGCTAACACTTTGTTAACTTAGCACCTCCTTTTTAATCAACTTTCTGATAACTAATACCATAGATACTTTAAATGTCATAAGTCCTATTTTATTTTTACAGGAATTGCCTCACAATTGTCCGAATATAATTTTTGATCAGATAACAATTCAAACGTAAAAGGAGATTATCCCTTGCAAACCCAAGTTTTTATTTAATAACATATTAAGATTTAAATGCTAAAGGCTTACATTTTTTTTAGTTTTCTATAAAGAGTTGTTCGTCCAATATCAAGCATTTGTGCAATATAATTTTTTGATTGTAAGGAGGAGCCGTATTTTTTTAAATATTCTTTTAATATATATCTCTCATGTTCTTCTAACTGCTCTTTAAGCGTTTTGTGAATATTAATATTGCTTTCTGGTTGATCATATTTTTGTTTAAATGAAAATCGATATGAGAGAGTTTTTTCTTGAATATAAGAATTCTCCTCAAATATAACCCCATATTCAATCATGTTTTCCAATTCGCGTATATTTCCCGGCCAGTTGTATTCATATAGTTGTTTTAAAAGATTTTCTTCTAAACCTTTAATCTCTTTATTAAAAAGGTAGTTATATTTTTTAATAAATTTTTTTATCAAAAGAGGCAAATCATCTGTGCGGTTTCGAAGAGGTGGCAATGTAATAGGAACTACATTAATCCTATAAAATAAATCTTCACGGAATTGGTTGTATTTTATTAAATCATGTAAAGGTTTATTTGTAGCAGAAATAATACGAATATCCAAATCAATAGGTACGGTTCCCCCAATTCTGAATATTTTCCGTTCTTGGATAACTCGTAACAATTTAACCTGCAAATACAAAGGCATATCCCCTATTTCATCAAGAAAAATCGTTCCCCCTTTTGCTAATTCAAACATGCCTATTTTGCCGCCTTTTTTTGCATTAGTAAAAGAACCTTCCTCGTAGCCAAACAATTCACTTTCAAGTAATGCCTCCGGTATCGCCGCGCAATTTATGGCAACAAATAAACCATTGGACCTTAAACTTTGTGAATGAATTGCTCTTGCAAATAATTCTTTGCCTGTGCCGCTTTCTCCATAAATAAGTATGTTTGCATCAGTAGTTGATGCGCTTTTTGCAATATTGATGACTTGTATAATAGAATCACTTTTACCGATGATATCATCAAATGTCAAATAATTACTGTCCTTTTGTATGATTCTATGAATAGTACGTTTAAAATGGGTATAGTCTTGAAAAGTTATGATAATACTTATACATATATTGTTAATTACTATGGGAAAAGCATTGGCAATCAGGTTATAATCCTTATTATTATAATAAAAAGCAATTTTTCTTTCTCTATAGCCTTTTTTTGTTTTAATAACGTTTTTGATTTCAAATTGAGGAAAAAGAGAATCAAAATTTTCGGTTTTCAATATACTTTCATTACAGTCAAACTGTTGACATGATTTTTCATTGCACATGGTTACTTTAAGATTTGAATCGACACTTATAACACCAAGTTCAATATTATTTATAACTGTTTCAAGTTCTTTTGAAACATTTATCAGATGATTCATAATATTTTCTTCAGATAACTTGGATGCAATCAGGTTAGCCATTCTGTGTAGAAAATTAAGATAACCTAACTGATTATTTATAAGCTCTTGCTTTCGGTTCTCATCAAAAGTAACAATAACAATACTTCCAACCACTACATCATTCAATATAATCGGACAGCACAAATCAATTTTTTCTGAACAAAATTTACTATTTTCGCAATCATGGCATGCCTGATCCATTCCAGGGTTCGTTACGACAATAGTATTTCCGGTTCTTATACATTTTTCCACAATAGAATTCTGAGGAACAATAAAACTATTCCTGTATTTTCCTGTTCCTGCAATCCTATTTAAATCTGCATCAACTATTGTTACTTCGGTATTAAGAACAGATGCTATGGCATCTGCAATATTCTTAACAGTATCTTTAATATCCGACAAAAGAACCAAAGTGTTCACTCCTCAATTTTTTAATCAATGGATAGATAGTCTTCAGCAATAGAATAATAAATTTTTGTTAAGGATAATAAATCACTTATATGAATTTTTTCATTAATGCCATGTGCATTATTCCAGTTTGGTCCAAACCATGCAACAGGCATAATTTTGCCAAATGCCACTGCATCTCCTGGTGAACAAACTCCACAAACTTCTAAGTCCCGGCCCCTTACTTTTTTGAAATTTCTTTGAGCCAATTTATATAGATCACTTTCTATTGGAACGTTCATGGGAGGGCTTTGGATCATATCTTTTTCAATTTGGATTTTGAAATCTTTATCAGATTTCTTAATGTCTAATATCAATTCTTCTAATTCTAATAGGATCTTTTCAGGTGTCTGTGAAGGTAAAAATCTTATGTCTATCGTAGCTGAACATTTGCTGGGTACCGTATTTTGCTTTTCTCCGGCATGAATCAAATTCACTTCTATAATGGGTTTTTCAGAATACATACCATCTTCCTTACCGGTTCGGGGGTGAGGCTCATATGACATCCATGAATCAATGTCAAGCAATCTGTGGATAAAGTAATTCATCTTATGAATAGCATTGACCGGAGGCTGAGGTATGCCTGAATTAGAAATTTCATTATATGTGGCTGTATGTCCTTCAACACCATAAGTTGTTGCTTTAATCCAATATATCCCTCTTGAAGCTACAGATAATTTAAAATTTGTTGGCTCCGGAATAAAACACATATCCGCCCTCAGCATATCAGGGTAGTTTTCTGATAAGAAAACAGAACCATTGATACTTCCTGTTTCATGTCCTGAAACGAAAGAAATAGCCAGTTCACCTTCAAAGGATATTTTATAATCGTGTATTGCCTTCGAAAGTGTTAATAAAGAAGCGATTGACCCACGCATATCCGTTGCACCTCTGCCATACACATATCCGTTCTCATAAATCCCCGAGAAAGGAGGGTGTAACCACTTATCAGAATCACCTTCAGGAACTGTATCTAAATGAGCATTAAACATAATACATTTATCTGTTTTTCCTACTTTAGGTAAGCGCCCAATAATATTAGGAAAATGTTCTTTCCCCTCAATTGTGACGTCAAAGCCAAAAGATTTCAATAATTCTGAAATATAATGAATTATTTTTGTGTAATCAGTAATATAAGGGGGATTGTTAACTGCTTTAATTCGAATTAAATCTTGAGTAGTTTTTAATAAGAATTCTTCATCAAAAATTATGTTTGAGTATTTTTTTTTGTTCATTTTAAAACCTTCTTTTCATATTAAAATTAAAATATATAATATTAAAATTTTTACCTACATTCCATGATTATTTTGATTGTCAATAATAATGTTTAATATCCATTTATCAGTTTCAGACATCCCGGGGTTATTTAAAATTCCTAATTTCTTAAATGTCTCCTCAACAGATGTAGAAACAATACCCATATTTTTATCAATAAATGCATGGTTTTCTTTTGCATAATAGGCATATTCTATAGCAGTAGCAACAGCAATATTTAATTTATAAGCGCAGGATTCCTTTGCACCATCGCAAATCATACCTGCTAAAGCACCTATAACAGAATGCATAGCATTAGTCATATCTTCAAATGATCCTCCTATTAAGTAACTTGTAGCCGCTGCAACTCCAGTAGAAGCCGCAACGGAGCATCCACAAAAAGCATTTAACCGTTTGAGTATGCCTTTGATATAGATTGTAATCAATGAACTAATTGCTAATGCTTTTGCAAGCTCTAAATCTTCAGATTTTAAAGTTTCTCCTACCGAAAGCACTCCTAAAAAGCTTGTAATCCCATGATTTCCGCTTCCCGAGATCGATATGATAGGTAATGCAAGTCCTATCATTCTTGCTTCAGCTGCGGAACCAGTGTAAAACTTTGCCAAAAAAGATGCAGAATATGGGAAGTCAAGATTTTTATTTTTTAAACAAAGAGCATTTGAGAGACATAGCTTATTACTGTTATATCCTGATAATGCTGTATTTTTATTTATTTGAGCATATTCAATTAAAAATTCTATTTCTGAAAGTGAAAAAGTATCAACTATTTTGAGAATATCCTGAACAGGATGTTTAACCAATTCATGAAGTTTGCTTTCAACATCTGAAAAACAATTGGCATGTTTTTCTCTTTTTTCATTAATAAAAGTTTCAGTTATATTCGTATAGTCACCTTCTAAAGTAACTCCTGCACAATCTTTTTCGAAATATGCCTTTGTATTTATATAAAGCAGATTCGGTGGATTTTCCATGCATGAAATATTGATTCGACCTTCATTCAGATATTTCTGCGCTGCTACCAAATCCTTTTTATTAGCAAATCTTAAAATATCTAATTTTTTTTCTGTATATGAATGCAGAGATATCCCAACAGCAGCAGAATAGAGCAATCCTCTTTTCCCAGTATTAGGAACTCCGACGTTAATACCATTTTTATAAATGTTCGGACTTACATTGATATCAATTCTCTGAGGTATGGCTCCTAATATTTCTACAGTCTTTGCAACAGCAAATGCTACAGAACCAGGATCAGTACAACCCATGGTTTTATTAATTTCATTTTTTAGAATAGATAACAGAAAATCTTTGTTCATTTAATTCATCTCCCTTTTTCAATTTAGCAATAGAAGTTTCAAATTCTGAAGTGTTAAATCCTTTTATCTCTCTATATAAAAAGTTCCGCAATTTTTGCACATAGTACTGCTCCTGCATCAAGATTATCCTTCACTCTTTCACCTATCCATTGAGCTCTTCCGGCTTTTGGAATCATACCACCGGTACTATGAGCTCCTGCTTTTGCAGCTAATGCTCCCTATTTATAACTAATTCTTATGTCCTTACTTTCTTTATACTTAATTAATACAGTCTCAGCCATAGGAATTAATGCATCTAAAATAGTTTTGTCACCTACACTTGCATGTCCATCCGCCGAGTTCATAATTTTTTATACGATAGCACCTCCTGCATAAAATAGCTACTTCTTCAATAATAAACTTATTTCTGATCAATTCTTATTTTACAAACCGGTTCACCATATGCAATAGAGCTTTCTAATCTGAAACTATATTTATCAAATTGAGATATTATTCCTCTGTCTCCATCCATGGCCATATCGCAAAGAAGCTTAATATCATCTTCTTTTACCCCTAACTTTTCCCAAGCGGCTACCAATGGACAATAATGAAAATCTAAATAGAGCTTATTTTTTGTGTTTTCAATAATTTCCATTTCAAATACTTTTTGAATATTTTCATCAGCAAAGGCTTTAATAAATTCTTTAAGGTTCTTAGGGTCTTTACAGTGCTTCATAATTTTTTCTCCATGGAAGCAACCACATCTGAAGATAGCATCTCTACCTATCTTTTCCATATTTGCTCCGCTTTTTTTAACTTCATCTAATAATAAATAGAACCATGTTGCTCTATGTTCAATAGCACTCCTAATATTATTAATACCAGCCTCATTAATTGTTGACTTATTATTTATCATCTTTATCTCTCCTTTAATTAAACTTCCTATAAAAATATTTGATTTCCTTTAAGTAAGTGCAAAACTAATGCCAAAATGGATTTATCATTCATTATTCACTAAATTCTTACTGAAATTTCTGAAGTTTCTAAATAAATAAGCTTATTTGTATTAAACACTCTCTTTTTTGCCTTTTATAAGATGTTGGTATGCATCATTTATGTAATATCGCATCAATTTAGTGATAATGCTTGAACCGCTTGAATTTTCAACTGTTTCTTTCTTTATTATGTGAATTTCATTCCCATAAATGGAAATGTTTTAACAAGTGTTTTGCATTTCAATACTTGTGTGCTTGTGGAAAAATGGAAAGAAATTGGATGTTCCAATAAAGAAATAAAGAAATTGAATTGATTTTAGCATAACGGCAGGTTCTTTTACTATTACTTACAATTCTACTTATATTTTTTCTCAAAATTTTCTATATCGACATTCTTTGGTAAGATTAATTGAAAAAAATGTAAATAAATGATAAACTATTTATAGTATAACCTGAATCTAAAGTATCATCAGATTACTTAAGCGGAGGGAACTGAATATGTATGATAATAAAAACAATTCGTTAACCCAGTCAACGACCGAGGATTTCGGAGAATTTTTAGCCGAACTGAACCAAAAGTTATCCAGCCTGGACTTCCAATCTAATAAAGACAGTATCCTTTTATTCGGGCAACAACTAAAAACCGCTATCGAATCCTTAAAAATTCTCAACAATGATTTCCAGCAAACAAAAGACGAAGCCAAAACATCTGCAACCTTTATTGAAACCATGTCTGAAGACGGGAAAAAAGCTTTATCAAATTTTGAAACTACTTCACAGGACTTAGATAAAATAATCGAAATTCTAAATAACCTTGATACGGTCTTTGAATCTTTTCAAGCCAAATTTGTAGTTATGTCCTCTTCTATTAATGACATCATAAATGCTATTAAGAACATAAATGATTCAACTAATACCATTTCCAATATTGCCCGTCACACGAATTTACTTGCTTTAAACGCTGCCATCGAAGCAGCACGGGCAGGTCAATACGGAAAAGGTTTTGCTGTTGTAGCAGAAGAAGTCAGAAAGCTGGCAAAAAACAGTAAAGATGCGTCTGAAAATATCACCCTTTCTATCGAAGATGTTAATTTAAAATTAAAAGAGTTCGAAAGCTCATCTTCAGAAGCCGCAGAAAAAAATTCAGCGATTCAAACGGAATTCCGAAGCTTCAAGAATCTATTAACCGATAATATTAATAATATTAACGATTCTACCGACATATTCAAAAATATGGTCGAAAATAGTATTGAAGAAAGCAAAAGGCTTGGAAAGGTTATCACCAACGTGGAAACCGCATCGGATAATATTGATCAAAATGTAAATAATATGGACAAACTTCTAAAAGGCTTTTCCCAATTTAATCAATCACTCATTGATTTAGAGAATAATTATAATTTGATTGCCGATGACGTTTTATTTGCATCTACTAAGCAACAAAAGGCTACTAAAAATGTTTTCGGACATTCCAACAATTATAAACCCTGGGTTTATTCGGAAAATGGCAAATCTTTTGGAATCAGTATCGATAAAATTAATAAACTTGATATTAACGCTGAATTTATAGGAAGATCCTTTTCTCAAGTTATAGATTTGTTTAAAAGAGATGTTATTGACGGACTTATCAACATGGGATGGCCTAATGACGACTTTGGTAATCAAGGCTATCTTGCCAGCAAGCCATATGCCCACTTCAAATGTGTTGTGTTTTCCTATAGCCAGGAATCTCACCCTACACTTGCTAATAAAAAAGTCGGCGTTATCAGAGGCGGGGTAGGAAATTCCCATCAGATATTAAGAAATAACCATGCTATTATTATAGAATTTGATGCAGACAAAGAAAGTTTCAACGCTCTAAATATAGGTGATATAGACTATGTATACGGTGATGAGTCCGTGGGTCACTTTATATCCGATACCTTTTTT
The DNA here is from genome assembly GCA_964553505.1 of uncultured Eubacteriales bacterium. GTDB lineage: Bacteria > Bacillota > Clostridia > Peptostreptococcales > JAAYPU01 > JAENZQ01. The sequence continues at coordinate 17,190 of CAZKKX010000008.1, forward strand.
AATGGAAAATTCTATGCTTCTGAAAAAATATTCGAGCACATCGATGTAGTGGTACTTACAAAAGATAATAGGCAGGATCTCATCGATCTGATTAATTCGAAATTGTAAATTCAATTTGGATGATAGATTATAGAGTATGGAGTATGGATTAGTTCACAGTCTGGGGTCCGCAGTCCGGAGTCCGAATTCAGTTGCTGAAAACCGCAGAATCAAATCTAATTCCCCTTATTTGACCTTTGTTTGTATTCCAATTAAGCAATTCAATCAGAGGTCGATTCTTTACATCCATAGAATGCTGACAGACAAAAATATGAAATGCGTTACTCTTTTCATGTATGCCTGTAACAAAAACTGAATGATACCATTTTCCCTTGCCATCCGGCCAGAATTGTATTATATCTCCCGGCGCTACATTATTTAAATCGAAATCGGCTTGTTTACCACTCCCGTATACTTTTCCTCTTGGTCCAACTTCTTTTGGAGAAGTCACATAATTAAAAAATTGTTCAACATTTTCCCAGTATGGTGTTCCTCCTCCTTCCGGTTGAGTCCCATACCATGAGTTTTTCAAATTCCCTGTGTAGACCATTTTGCGTTTTTTAGAAATATTCTTTTTTGTTTCTCTTATGTCATCTTTTATATATCCTCCATAGGCTGCCCATACACATTGCGAAATAAAATTTGTACAATCCCCTCCGTTATAGGCATAATAAAACAATTTTTCTTCATCTGAAATCTGCGAATAAATTGCATATTTCTTGGCATAGTCTATCCCCTTATTCGAGTCAAATGAAAATGTATTTTTGCCGGAGCTTACATATCTATTTTTCACCAAATTATCATATTTAGGTTGTTTTTCAGAGACTTTGGGCAATATTTCTTTCAGACAATCTATTTCATTATCCATATCATCAAAAACCCTATTTATACAAACCGATTCTCTCTCCTCCGAATCCGTGCTGTTGTTTATTACTCGGTATGTATCGGCTTCCATATATTGACTGACCTTGTATTTTACTAATTGGTAATCATCTTTATTGGAATCCATGAATGAGATTTTCCATTTTCCTTCTATCTTTTCCATTTCTATGTAATATTCAATATCCGAAATAATAGAATTAATATCATCCGAAACATGCTTATATTTATATTCCGCATTTTCGATAATAATTGCAGCAATACGATTTTTATAGTTTTTTACTTCTGCAATCTCAAGATTTATCCAATAATCCTGTATTTCCAGTTCAAATGTTTTATATAATCGATATCTGTTCCAAAACAATCTTATCGGTATAACTGTATGCCTATTTGCAATAAATAATTCTGAAATATCTATATAATTTCCTGTTTGAAGTGTCTTGTAATATGCATCAAAATACTGCATGATCGGATTCATTGTTATTTTTTCTCTCTCCATAATATCCCTCTTTTCCATCACTTATAAGGTATCTCCCTATTGAAATACTATGCCCGAGATTCCGATTATAAAACCGTTTTTTAAGTTTCTTCATGCTTATTATATAAATATATTCCAGACATGATTACGATACAGCCAATAGTCTGGAGGACCGTAGGTAGCTCAGAAAATAATAAAAATGCTATTACACCTGCAAAAACCGGCTCCAATAAAAACACAAGGGATACAAAAGATGGTTTTAGATATTTTAAAGACCACCCCATTACACCATGCCCCATGATGGTAACAACAAATGCAAGTAAGAAAATAAAGAAATACTCTGAGAAAGGATAACCAGTCAGCGGCGTCTTTGTCATAAGTGCCACAATTCCTACGGTAATAAAGCAGGAAATATTATAAAATAAAAGATATTGAATCGCTGACATTTCTTTTCTAACTACTGAACCGAGTATGAGAAACAGACCCGTTGAAAGTGCAGTAAGTAAAGCAAATAAATTTCCAATAAATCCATTTCCAAATCCTAATAAGTCAGAAGCAAAAATTATTACGCATCCTATTATAGCTATCACTATTCCTATTAACGATATTCCTTTAAATTTTTCTTTGAATATAAAAAACATAATTGCAACCACAAAAACCGGATGTATATCGCTAATCACAGTTGCACAAGCAATTGTTGTATTCCTCACGGAAAACACCCATGATACAATATACACTGCAAAAATAACTCCTGCAAGAATACTGTATATATAAGCTCTTAGAGACGCTTTATTGTCTTTATAAGAATGTGAAACAAGATAAAGAATGAATGCAATGATCACACTGAAAAATTCTCTGTAAAATATAATCATAATAGCTGATGCATTCAATACTTTAATTATAATGGATGTCATTGAAAAACAAAACACTGCAAAAATTGCGGCAATCTTTGGATTCATGGCTATTTTCATTTTATTTCCTCATTATATTTATTAGATATATTATATAAAACCTAAAAGTGGGTCAGAGGATTTATCCAACTGACCCAATATTCTTCTATCTTTATTTTTTAATCCAGGATATTTTTAACAACTTCTCTGAATACTGCTGTGTGTTTATTTATATCGTTTTCAGTTGTAGTATTAGTAATGAGGGCCATATTGTGGAAAGGAGTCATTACTATTCCTCTATTCAGACATGCAAGATGCATGTACCAATCCAATTCATTATCTTTTGCTGCCATAGCTTCTGAACCATTTCTGGTAGGCTCTTTTTGGAAAATATATTCCGTCCTGCAACCAAGGTGAGTAGTGCTCCAAGGTATTTCAAATTCATCAATGGCACTCTGTACACCTTCATTAAATTTTTTTGCAAGAGGTGTATTTCTTTTATAAAACTCTTCAGTTAAGATTTCCCCAAGAGTTGCTCTCATCGCCGCCATTGTCAATGCATTAGCAGCGAGGGTTCCTCCGATCCCTTTTGCAACTCCGAATTCTGATTCGATTTCAGCGATGGCTTTTTTACCAACTTCTTCGCTGATCCCATATGCCCCTGCCGGAACACCGGAGGCAATAAATTTACCCAGCGTAATCATATCAGGTTCAAGGTTATTGTCTTTGGTGTATCCGCCTACACCGGCGCACATTGTATGTGTTTCATCGATAATAAGTAAAGTATTATACTTCTTCGTCAATTTCCTCATTGTATCGTGAAACCCCGGATCGGGAAAAACTACTCCTATGTTGGTCATAACCGGCTCTGCCAGTACAGCGGCAACATCTTTATCTTTTAGAGCTTTTTCAAGGGCAGAAGCATCATTCCATTCTACAACCTTGGTTGTAATTGAGGGATCAACAGGATATCCTATATTTCCCTTTCTAACAATTGTTTTTCCATCCTCAGATAGTAATGCAATGGTCTCATCTACTGTACCATGATAACAATAATTAAAAACTACTATTTTCTGCCTTTTTGTAATACGTCTTGAAAGGCGTATAGCAAATCTATTGGCATCCGTTGCACTTGTGGAAAACTGCCAGTATTTCATGCCAAATCTGCGCTGAAGTTCCTTCCCATTCCAAATAGCATCCTCTGTAGGAAGCATATGTGAAGCTCCTTTATTGAATTGCTCAAAAATCGCTTTTGAAGCTGCTTCCGGACCGTGACCTACCAACGAACCTGTATCACCCAAGCAAAAATCAATGTAATCATGTCCATCTGCACAGGTCAGATGATTCCCTTTGGCATTGGATATAAAAATTGGAAAACCTCCCATCCATCTAACCATCCAGTTCAGAGGCACACCTTGAAGAAGATTATCTTTTGCTTCAAGAAACATTTCTTTTGATATAGGATGAAGTTCGTCAAATACCTTCGTCTCTTTTTTAAATTGCTCTTTTAATTTTTCTCTGTTAATCATATTTTTCTCCTTTAAAATGGTCTCAATTATGTCTTTCATCCTTCTACTTATACTTCTACTATGCTTTTTCTTAATTCATCAATAAATTCGGAAGCCACATTGATAGTCCTGGTATGAAAGTAAGTGCAAATAATATAACAAGCATGACTAATATGAACTGAATAATTTTACTGCTAATTTTCTCAACGGATGTATGTGCTACTGCAGAAGCAAAAAACAGATTAGCTCCATATGGTGGTGTAATAAAACCAATTGCCAGATTAACTGTCATTACAATTCCGAATTGAATAGGATCCATACCCATTTTGACAGCTATAGGAAGTAAAATAGGTGTCAATATAACACATGATGATATATTGTCAATAAAACATCCAATTACCAATAATAACGCATTAATCATTAGAAAAATGACAATAGGATTATCTGATAAACCTAAAATTCCGTTTGCAATGGTAACCGGTACCTGTGCCATGGTCAAGTAACTGGCAAATGCAAGAGAAAGACCAACCATAAAAGTTGTAGATCCGTTAATTAATACCGTTTCCTTAAAAGCGGTATAAACATCTTTTAGTTTAAGCTCCTTATATATAAATGTTCCTACTATAAGTGCATATACAATACCCACTACCGCAGATTCTGTTGGCGTGAAAACGCCTCCGTAAATTCCTCCTAAAATAATGACCGGACAAAGCAGCGCAAAAACTGCGTCCTTAAATTTACTTATGGCTTTTCTGATAGAAAAGCTTTCCTTATTACCGCCGTAACCACATCTTCTGGACGCAAAATAATTTACGGACATCAATGCTGTACCAATAAGGATGCCGGGAATAACTCCCGCCATAAACAATCCGCCTATGGAAGCACCACTTACTACACCATATATAACAAAAGGAATACTGGGTGGGATGATAACGCCTATAGTTCCCGCCGATGCAGTTAAAGCTGCAGAATATCCAAGATCATACCCCTTTTTTTTCATTTCAGGAATAGTAATTGATCCAATAGCCGTTACAGTTGCCGGTGCCGATCCCGATATGGCAGCAAAGAACATAGATGATAAAATAGTTACCATCCCAAGCCCCCCACGTATGGATCCCACAATGCTTTCGGAAAAGTCCAGCAAACGACGTGAAATCCCACCATATTTCATAAGATTTCCCGCTAAAATAAAGAAAGGTATGGCCATGAGAGGAAAAGAATCTAACCCTCCAAAACAGCTCTGTGCAATTGTTAATAATTTTAAGTTAGTTGTTAAAATCATTGTTACGGCTGTCGCTACGCCTAAAGAAACTCCTATGGGTACTCCAATACCCATACAGAATCCGAGCAAAATAAAAATAAGTAACACTCCATTGCTCATTTCTTCATCCTCCTTTCTTTAATTGTTTTTATACCGTTTTCCAAAATTCTGAACAGCATTAATGACATGCCAAACGGTATTGATGCATATGCGTAACCCATAGGAATCCTCATGGCAGCAGAAACTTGCCCTCTTTCAAATATTTTAAATGCTAATTGCCATGAAATATAAGCAAGAAAAATTGCAAACCCAATCCAAATTATATATTTAAGAGCATTCGCTATTAATTGTCCCTTTCTTGGTAGTCTGCTCGTAATAACATCGAGGCTTATATGTGAACCTTCTTTGGTAGCATAAGCTGCACCTAACCATATTATCCATAAGAACATATATCTGGCAAGTTCTTCACTCCATGAAAGAGATGCCTGAAATACATATCTCATCACAACTTGCAAAAACACTAATACTACCATAATTGCCAATACGGCTACCAAAACAATTTCTTCAAATTTTTCATCTATAAACTTTAATAGCCTCATAATTCCCTCCAAATCCCTTAAAGGGATAGATTATTGATTGAGAATCACACTGCTGCGATTCTCAATCAAATAAAGTATTAATTACTGATTATATTCTTGTGCTAATTCTATTAATTCTGTTCCGTATTTTTCTATTACATCAGGGTAAACTTTTTCATCTGATACTTTCTTAAAGGCTTCTTTTTCTTCTGCCGTTAATACAGTTACGGTTACTCCCTCTTCGGCCATCTTATCTTCAAACTCCGTATTTTGCTGATAGATTAAATCTCTCTGAGCATCTCTTGTCTTCTGTGCAGTCTCAATAACTAATGCTCTTAAGTCATCTGGAAGATTATCTATGAATTCTTTATTCGCTAATATTGGAGCAGCTGTATACACATGTTCACTTACTGTCATATAATCCTGAACTTCATAGAATTTAGAGTTATAAGTTAATGCCGTAGGATTTTCCTGTGCATCAACAGTTCCTTGCTGCAACGCTGTAAATAATTCGTTAAAAGCCATAGGAGTAGGATTCGCACCTAATGCTTTAAAAAAAGCAACATGGGCGGGAGTTTCCATTGTTCTTATTTTGATACCTTCTAAATCAGCTGGAGTTTTTATTTCTTTTTTGCTGTTTGTGATATTTCTGAATCCAACTTCTCCCCATCCTAAATTGTATATATCATGTGCCTCAAGCTTTTCATCCAATGCCTGTCCAAATGCACCATCCAAAGCTTGATGAACTGATTCCAAGGAAGTAAATAGATAAGGAAGACCAACTAATTCAAATTCAGGAACAAATCCAGAAATAACTGCTTCTCCTGCCATTGTCATTTCTAAATTGCCCAGGCTTACAGCCTCTACAGCTTGCCTATCTCCTCCAAGTTGTCCATTTGGATATAATTCAACAATAAATCTTTCTGTATCTTCCAATTCCTTTTTAAATATGTCTGTCAAAACAATGTGAGATGCATGTGATTCCGCAACAACATAGGCAACCCTTATTGTATAAACAGTATCATCTGATTCAGACCCTTCATCTGAAGGTGTATCAGCCTCTTGACTGCCACAACCGGCAAGTGTGAAACTCATAATCATCATTAACGCCAGAAGAATTATTAATAGTTTTTTCATTTTTTCCTCTCCTTTTTTACATTAATTTATTTGTAATATTTGCATTAAAATATTGAGAAAACTTCTTCACCTCCTAAATATGTTTTTTCGACTTTTACATCCTTCAATTCGTCTATCTTAATCTCAAATGGGTCCTGATCCAATACAATAAAATCAGCCAGCTTGCCTTTTGAAATTGTACCTTTAATTTTCTCTTCATAAGAAGCATAAGCCGCATTTTTTGTATACATTTCTATTGCTTCGTAAGGTGTAACTCTTTGCTCAGGGTACCAGCCACCTTCCGGAAATCCATCACGGTTTTTCCTGGTAACTATTGCATGTACACCAAAAAACGGATTGAAATGCTCTACAGGTAAATCGGAACTGGCCGCCAAAATGAATCCTTCATCAATTAGCCTTCTCCAAGGGTAAGCATATTTTACTCGTTCTGGTCCCAGTCTGTCTTCTGACCACTTGATATTAGTCGCTACAAAATTAGGTTGGATGTCCAAAATAATCGGTAATTTTTTCATTCTTTGAATCAAGTCCTCGTTAGTAATATACGCATGGATAATTCGAAACCTGGGATCATTTTTAGGGTTTTTCCTATATACTTCCTCAATTGCACTCACTGCAACATCCAGTCCTCTATCACCAATAGCATGAATTCCAATCTGAATGTCCATATCATATGCCTTACTGCACATTTCATTTATTTCTTCAACTTTGTAATTCAGAATACCTATTTCATCAGGTTTATCACTGTAAGGTTCTAACATAGCTGCAGACCTTGACCCCAGATTGCCGTCGTTATACATTTTATAAAAACCATACTTAACTTTCTCATTACCAAATCCTGTTTTAATTCCGAAACACGGAAGCTCATCAAAATTAACATACATTCTTACAGTTAAACGACCTTCCCTATCCAAATCCTGATAGATGCCGATAAATTCTTCGGAATCAACTATTTTACCTTGAGTAGGCTGTGTTCCTGTGATTCCATATTTATTCATATCCTTTATTACCGCAGCTATTGCTTCTTTTTTGGCTTCATGGCTTTGTAAAGGGTCCGGAAGAATATCCAACACCGGTGCTATTGCGCTATCCCAAAGAATACCTGTGGGTTCGCCTTTTTCGTCAACCTGCATGGTATTTTCTACCATAGGCTTGTAATCTCTTGTAATCCCAGCAATCCTCAATGCCTCAGAATTTAGTGCATGCACATGTAAGCAATATCTGTCTATCATAATCGGGTGTTCCTTCGAAATTTCATCCATTTCCTTTCTTGTTGGCAAAGCACATTCAGACCATGCTTGATGGTCAAATCCGACACCGTGAAGCCATTCACCCTTCGGCGTATTAACTGCCTTTTCTTTAAGAATCTCTTTTACTTCTTTCCATGACTTTGTGCCTGCAAGATTAATGGTCTGGGTTTGCTTTGCATAGTACAAAAGATGTTGGTGGGCATCAATAAATCCCGGAAGCACTGTCTTTCCATTTAAATTTATTACTTCTTTTGCCGGGTCCTTTAGGATATCTTCATTGGATCCGCATTGGGTTATTTTGCCATCATATATTGAGAACGCTTCAAATACCGAACCTTCAATTTCCATGGAATATACCTTTGCATTTATAATGCTTTTATCCAATAACATGAAACTTGCCTCCTGTTTTCACTCTGATACATAAATATTTTCCAATAATATCTTACTGGGCTGAAAATACTTCTTTTCCACCTAAAAAGGTTCTTTCCACCTTGACTGATTTCAACTCATCCGGGGCAATATCAAAAGGATTCCTGTCCAGGATAATGAAATCTGCTAATTTTCCTGTCGAAATTGTTCCTTTCAGGTCCTCCTCAAAAGATGCATAGGCCGCATTCTTTGTATACATTTCTATGGCTTCATATACAGTCACTCTTTGCTCCGCATACCATCCCTGCTCAGGATAACCTTCCAGGTCTTTTCTTGTAACGATTCCGTAAATCCCGAGGAATGGATTATATGGCTCAACCGGACAATCTGAACTTCCTGTAATAATAAAACCTTCATTTAGTAAAGTTCTCCATGGGTATGCCAATTTTGCTCTCTCTTTTCCTAAACGCTCTTCCGACCATTTTACATTTGAAGATACAAATTTGGGCTGAATATCCAAGACCATCGGAAGCTTTTTCATCCTTTCAATAAGATCTTTATTTACAACCATTACATGAATAATCCTGAAACGTTGATTTGGTTTTGGATTTGCATAGTACACTTCTTCAATTGCTTTCAAAGCAATATCCAGTCCTTTATCTCCAATAGCATGAATTGCTATTTGTAAATCTTTACCGTAAGCCTCTCTTACCATTTCAGTGATTTGCTCCTGAGTATAATTCAAAACACCTGTCTTCTCAGGCATATCACTGTAAGGCTCAAATAATTTTGCTGCTCTGGAGCCAAGGGAGCCGTCACTGTATATCTTATAAAACCCATATTTCACCATTTCATTCCCGAAACCCGATTTCATTCCAAAGGGTGGAAACTCATCAAAGGAAACGTAAACTCTTACCGGAAGCCTTCCTTCCTTTTCCAAGTCTTGATATATTCCAATATTTTCAATAGCATCACAGAACTTACCCTGTATTGGAGTAACTCCTGTTATACCGTATGAGGACATATCCTCACATACCTTCCTGACCGCTTCTTTTTTATCCTCAAAGGTTGGCAAAGGATTGGGAATAGCATTCAATATAGGAGTAACGGAATTTTCCCAAAGAACCCCGGTAGGTTCACCTTTTTCATCAATCTCTACAGAATTTTCTGCAGTAGGGATAAAATCTCTGGATATTCCGCCTGCTTTGAGTGCAGGGCTATTGGCTACATGTACATGCATACAATATCTGCTTATCAAGATTGGATGTTTAGTAGTAATATCATCCAAATCCTTCCGTGTAGGTAAAACAGGATTTTCCCATTGTTCGTGATTAAATGAAGTACCCTTGATCCATTTACCTTCCGGTGTAATTTTAGCTCTATCCTCAAGTTTCTTTCTTACTTCCTCATAGGATTTGCATTCTCTCAAGTTTACAGCCTGCAACCCTTCTGTATAGGATAAAACATGTTGATGTGTATCAATAAAACCCGGCAGCACTGTTTTTAACTTTAAGTCAATCGTTTCGGCAGCTTCTATCTTCATTATTTCTTCATTGGTTCCCACGGCAACTATTCTTCCATCTCGGATTGCAAAAGCTTCAAAGTTCTCGCCTTTTTTTGCCATGGAATATATTATCCCGTTCAAAAATTTTTTTTCGGCAAACATTATAATCCCTTCCTTGTATTTTAATATTGGTGCATAAAGCCCATTTATATACTCAAGTCATACTTTCCTTCTCATCCCCAAAGCTTGAATTGCTATGGGGATCCGAAGGAAATATCTTAAAGGGGGGAGAAAAATTATTTATAGGCTTTTAGTAATATATCCTCTATGTCTTTTTCTTTAAGCTTGCATGGGTTTATTGCCAACAATCTATAGTTCATTGTACCTTCGATAATTGTCGGAAAATGCTCTTTGGTAATACCAACTTCTTTTAATTTCAATGGCACCCTTATATCCTTTGCCAGTTCAAATACTGCTTCGGAAGCTTTTTGTGCAGCTTTGTGAAGGGATAATCCTTCAATGTTCTCTCCAAGAGCAACAGCAATATTCTTAAATTTTTCAAGATTTCCCACATAGTTTCTTTCCATTGCATAGGGAAGAATCAAGCCATTTGCGATACCATGGGATACATGAGCTACACCTCCCATCGCCTGGGCAATGCCATGAACCACTCCAAGACCACCGTTTAAAAATGCAGTTGCAGCTATAGAGCTGGCAATGGCCATATTACTTCTGGCTTCAATATTCTTGCCGTTTGATACAGCCGTTCTCAGATTTTTTCCAATAATATCAATGGCATTAAGTGCATACATATCACTCAAAGGGTTCGCATTTAATGAAACATAAGCTTCTACAGCATGAGTCAATGCATCCATTCCTGTTGAAGCAGTGACACTCTGGGGCATACCAACCTGAAGTTCGGGATCAATCAATGCAATCTTTGGTACTAAGTATTCATGTGTTACCGACAGTTTGATTTCATTTTCTATATCTGTTATTACTGTAGCTGCTGTCATCTCACTGCCGCTTCCGGCCGTAGTCGGTATACAGATCAATGGCATACATGGGTTTGTAACGGTTTTTGAGCCGCCAAACAGATACTCTTTTACCGAGCCTTCATTAGTCTGCAGCATACAAATGGCTTTTGCCGTATCCATAGGACTTCCGCCACCTACGGCAACCACTAAATCCGCACCGCTCTCCCTTAGGACTTCTGCCGTTTTATCCACTACTTCAATAGTAGGATCTGTTACAATATCTGAAAATACTTGATATTCTACCTTTGCCTCATCAAGGCTTTCCTTAATGGTTTTAATTATGTCTGTCTTTACAATATGGGGTCCGGTCAAAAGAAATATTTTTTTAGCATTGAAATTTTCAGCAATTTCTGATAAGTCCTTGCTCGCTCCAACTCCAAACATAATCTTGGCAGGCATACGAAATTGAAAATCCTTCATGATCCGATCCCTCCTATAGACTTTTTAACCCGTCTTCAAAAATAGCCAATCCCTTATCCAAATCTTCTTTTCCTATATTTAATGGTGTACAGAAACGAACGACATTCTTTCCGCAGCCAAGCATCAATAATTTATTTTCTTTACAATGCTTAAGCATCGCATCTCTGGCTTGAGAATTAATACCGCCGTCATCTTTGATGAGCTCTACACCGATCATTAAGCCTAATCCACGGATATCTCCGATTATCGGATATTTTGATTTCATTTCATTAAGCCGTTCTTTTAAATATTCTCCCTTTTTATTACAGTTGTCCAATACATTGTCGCTTTCAAATACATCAAGAACTGCATTAGCTGCTGCCGCACAGACGGGATGTCCGCCAAAAGTCGTCCCATGAGTTCCTACAGGCCATTTATCCATAATTTCTTTCCTGCTGATAATGCCCGACATAGGGAAACCGCCAGCAATTGCTTTTCCTACTGTCATAATGTCAGGAACCACATCGAAATGTTCAGATGCAAACATCTTACCGGTTCTTCCATATCCGGATTGTATTTCATCAAATATTAATAAAATGCCATGCTCGTTACATATTTCTCTGATTTTCTGTATATATTTCTTAGGAGGCACTATGTATCCGCCTTCTCCCTGCACCGGTTCCATAATGATAGCAGCAACACTATCGGGTGTAATGAGATTTTCAAATATTTCATTCAATTCTCTCATGCATTGGAGAGAGCATTTCTCACATGTTGTCTCATAAGGACATCTATAGCAATATGGATATGAAGTGAAATATACCGAAGGCATCATAGGTTCATAGTTTTTTCTGTATTTAGAATTAGAACCTGTAACAGCAGTAGCTGCTATTGTTCTGCCATGAAACGAACCTTTGAATGATATGATTCCAGGTCTTCCTGTAGCACTTTTGGCCAGTTTAATTGCCCCATCTGTTGCTTCCGCGCCGCCGTTACTGAAAAATGTCACATTTAAATCTCCAGGGGCAGCCTTGGAAATTTTTTCGGACAACTTCAATGTTTCCTCATAATTTACCAAATTGAAGGAGCCTGAAATCAGTTTATCGATTTGACCTTTTGCTGCTTCTGTCACTTTAGGATGACAATGACCCAAAGCATTGACCGCAATACTCTGTACAAAATCCAGATATTCTTCTCCTTCAATGGTTGTCATGTAACACCCTTTACCGCTTTTCATAACTAAGTCTGAAGATTTTGCCAATACAGGGCTTAGATACTCCTTATAGTCCTGATACTTCATTTGTAATCCTCCTTTTTTATTTAAATAGAAATTTTACTTGTATTTTTCCAGATTCCCATACGCTCTGCCTCATTGATCAAATCCTCTCGGAAATCAGGGTGTGCAATTGAAATCAATAACTCACTTCTTTCCCATGTGGATTTTCCTTTAAGATTCACCATACCGTATTCTGTAACAATATAATGAGTTGCAGACCGGGGTACTGTAACAATAGATCCTTCTGTTAATCTTGGCGTAATCAGGGATTCAACTGTTCCATCTTTATTTTTTCTCACCGATGGCGTACACAGGAAGCTCTGACCATCTTTTGATTTAAAAGCACCCATTACAAAGTCAAGCTGTCCGCCTGTCCCTCCAATGTGCTGCCAGCCTGACGATTCCGAATTGACCTGTCCGAACAAGTCTACCTGAAGGCAACTATTGATGGACACCACCTGGTCATTGGCAGCTATGATTTCCAAAGCATTGACATAATCTACCGGTGCGGCACACATAATGGGATTATTATCAATAAAATCATATAGTTCTTCTGATCCTTGAGCAAAGGTATAAACCATCTTACCTTTGTCGATATTTTTATTTCCGGTAATCTTTCCTTCCATGTAAAGCTTCAGATAAGCATCTACAAACATTTCTGAATGCACGCTTAAATCATTGATGTCAGACTCCGCTATCATTGCACCTACATAATTGGGCAAGCCGCCTACACCAAGTTGCAGTGTGCTTCCGGTTTTGATTCTTTCTACGATTTGCACAGCAATTTTTTTATCTGTTTCGGTTGGTTCTTTGGGTTTAATGACCGGCATATCCGGATTGCTGCCGTGAACGATGTAATCAATTTGCGAAAGATTGATTGTCGTCTGATATCCGTGCGCAATAGGTTGTTTTTCATTAACCTCTACTATAACCGTCTTGGCTCTATCAATAATGCCCCAATACTCGGCAACTTGCGGACCTAAATTAAAATTTCCGTATTTATCCATAGGGGCTACCTGCAACATAGCAACATCAATATCTCCAACATTCTCATTCCAATATTTTGTGTTCTCCCTAAATTGTACGGGAATATACCAGCAGCAGCCTTGCTTATTCATTTTTCTGTCAAGCCCACTGAAATGTGTACTGAGATATTTAAAATGTTTCGCTTCCGGATCGCGAACCAAAACCTGAGGTGGCTCCGGATAAGCCCAAATAGTGGTACATATCTTTACATTTTCAAGTTCATGGGTTCTTTCGGCTAAAGCTTTATCCAAATCTACTACCAACCCATTAAAGAGACCATAATGAACTCTGTCACCCGATTGAATTGCCTGAACGGCTTTACGTGCTGAAACCAGTTTTTTCTTATACTCCATTAATAAATCATTATATTTATACATAAATCATTCCTGCCTTGTTATTTAATTTCTACTACTACGGCGGTACCCATTCCGCCTCCTGCACACAGGGAAGCTAACCCGTATTTATTGCCTCTTTTCTTCATTTCATATATAAGAGATGTAACAATTCTGCTTCCCGTACACCCTACCGGATGACCCAGTGCAATGCCGCTTCCGTTTACATTGGTAATATTTCTATCCAGCCCCAGTTCTTTTTCCACACCCAGGTACTGTGCGGCAAATGCTTCATTGATTTCCACCAATTCGATATCTTTCAAACCCAATTCGGCTTTCTCCAAGGCCTTTTTTGATGCACTTACCGGACCTATCCCCATAATTTCAGGTTCTACTCCGGTTGTTGCAACAGAAAGTATTTTAGCAAGAACAGGCACACCGAGTTCTTTTGCCTTATCCTCAGACATAAGTATGACACCTGATGCACCGTCGTTCATACCAGATGCATTTCCTGCCGTAACCGTTCCACCTTCTTTAAAGGCCGGTTTCAACTTTGATAACCCTTCCATAGTTACATCTTTTTTGGGGTATTCATCGGTATCAAGGGTAATACTGCCTTTTCTATTCTTAACCTCTATCGGCACTATTTCTTCTTTGAATTTCCCTTCTTCTATGGCTTTAACTGCTCTTTGCTGACTCAATAATGCCAGCTCATCTTGTTCTTCTCTTGTTATGCCGTATTTCTCAGCAACATTCTCTGCCGTAATACCCATAGCAGGTCCAATGCCCAAATTTGTCAAGGAGTCCCACATAGAATCTCTTATCTCTGAATGCCCGAATTTCTGCCCATATCTGAAATTCATAATCATGTGAGGCGCCATACTCATAGACTCCGCACCACCTGCCAAAATCACATCTGCTTCTCCTGCACGTATCTGATAAAAACCCATCTGAATTGATGACATTGATGATGTACAATTTCTGTGCAATGTAATACCTGGAACACTGGTTGGTATTCCGGCCTTAACTGCTGCCACTCGTGCCAGATTATTTTCTTTGTAAGTTTTCTGGTAATTGCATCCCCAAATAACATCTTCTATCAGAGACGGGTCAATATTACCTCTTTTTACTAATTCCTGCATGACCGGAATGCTCAAATCTATTGCAGTTGTTTTCTTGAACATCCCGCCCATTGTGCCTATTGCTGTTCTGCAGGCGGCGACAATTACAACATCTTTCATAGTCTTTTTCCTCCTATTCTCCTCGGTATTGTGGCTTTCTTTTTTCTAAAAATGCCCTCATGCCTTCTTTCTGGTCATAGGTTGAAAACAAATCTGTCCATATTTCGGACTCCTTTTGCAATGCCTCTGCTTTTTCCTTCCCATCACCGTAATGAATGGATTTTTTTGCTGAGCGCAAGGCAATAGGCGCTTTCTCTGCCAGCTTTTCCGCAAGGCTAAAAGCCTCTTCCCTAAGCTTTTCTTTTGCCACAACTTTGTTGACAATACCATATTCATAAGCTTCAGAAGCGGAAATCCTGCTACCCATAAATATCAGTTCTTTTGCCCTTGCTTCACCGATCAAACGGGGCAGTCGCACAGTTCCTCCTGCACCAGGCATAATCCCAAGATTGATTTCCGGTAATCCCATTTGTGCATCTTCTGAAGCAATACGTAAATCACATGCTAAAGCCAATTCAAGTCCTCCGCCCAGCGCAAATCCTGAAATTGCGGCTATGGTCGGAATCTCAAATTTTTCTAATTTACCGAATGTTTCTGTAAAAAGAAATGCTTCAGCTTCTTTTGGAGTACGCTCCACCATATCGGCAATATCTGCTCCTGCTGCAAAATGATGGTCTCCAGTTACAATAAGTGCTCTAATACTTTCATCCTGCATTAAAGTTTCAAGTATATCGTCTATAAGATCGACTATCTCTCTGCTTAAAGCATTGTAAGCCTCAGGCCTGTTTATTTTTAATATTGCAATATTATCCTTTTTCTCAAGTAAAACTAAATCTCCCATATTCTACCTACCTTCACCCCTCACCTTTTTTAAAATTTACGATAATTAAACTTCCATA
>CAZKKX010000009.1:0-31389 GCA_964553505.1 uncultured Eubacteriales bacterium
AGCGCTGATGGTACTTGGCGGGAGACCGCCCGGAAGAGTAAGTCGTCGCTGGTTTTGAAAAAAGATCTGAAATGGATTCATTTCAGATCTTTTTTAGTTAAATTAAAACTCCTCAAAACCTGATTTTATAGAAACTTCTAAAATACTTAAGGCAGTTGTTTCCAAAAGATGATAAACTAAAAAGTAATAAGTATATAATTCGTTTGATTCTTAAAATAGAAATATAGAGGTATTGATTTAGGGGTAAAGACTTATTGATTAAAACACTAAAACATGAAAAAAAGGATAAAATCCCTTGGGTTCGCTTTAAAAGACCGGAGGATACAAGGAAATTAATCGAAAATTATGAAGCAGCGGAAGAAGATATAGAGATAGAGATTTCGGACGCGTTAAAGATGCTTATGATGAAATTCGGGATATAGCGGATTATGTTGTATATAAGTATACTATCAAGGAGCTATTTAAGAGATAAAATTCATTTATAGAATAAGGGGAATGTTGTTTTGAAAAATGAAGTAGTCATATTGGACAGAAATAAAACAGATCAGATAGCCGAACGCTATTTTATTAAAATGTGTGGTTTTAATCAAGGACAGGACATACATAAAACAATGCTTCAGGACGGATATTCCATAAGAGATAAATTACTAAATGAATCAAGTATAAAGGCAATTATTTCTTCATTTGACAAAAGTGTTATTTCTGAAAAGACTGTTGATATAAATGGGATTAAATTTGAATGTAATGCTTTTCGGCAAATAGACAAAGAGAATATTAACAAAATATACATTTATATATTAACTGCTGGACATTTTGAACTGCCCGATGCATCTATGTTAGAATTAGTATATGCTGATGCATGGGGAACAGCATATGTGGATGCCGGCAGAGACATCTTAAGATCTATACTTAGCATGGATAATTATATCAATCAAATTGAAAGAGAAAATGATAATTTTTTATCTGATTCTTTCGGACCCGGATATTATGGTATGGATATCACTCAAGTTATGAATTTTTTTAAAGTCTTGGATTCTGGGAAGATAGGTGTTAGTGTCAGAGAAAGTGGATTAATGGAACCGGCAAAGTCAATAGCAGGTTTTTATATAGCTGTAAAAGACAAAAATCAGATTCCGGGAAAAGACTGTCAATCATGTTTGTCTAATGCTAAAGGATGTTATTACTGCAGAGCAAAAAATAAACAAAATTTTGATAGTAAATAGAAACATAGCGGAGGAATAGAATGATTGTATCATTTTTACCGGCAAATAAAACATATCAAGTTCAAAAAGAAGATATTTTATTGAATATTGCTTTGAAAGCAAACATTATGATAGATGGTAATTGCGGAGGTAAAGGCAAATGCGGAAAATGTAAAGTTCAAATCGTATCCGGAACAATACCGGAACCTGATTTTACTGAAAAATCCCTATTGACTAAAAAAGAAATAGGAGAAGGATATCGTTTGGCATGTAGGCTGTTGGTAAAAGATGATTTGACCGTTAAGGTTTTACAGACAGGAAACAGTATTTCACGCAAGACTAAACTGACTTGGATGCCCGGTTTCCTCGATGAGACAAAGCATATCGGAAAATACTATCTTGAAATAGAAGAAGCTACTTTAAAGAATCAAGAAAGCGATATTAAACGGATTAAGAGGGCTTTACCTGAAGAAGATTATTCAATAGATCCATTATTGATGGCAGAGATACCTTATGTTTTAAAAGAAAACAATTTATGCATTACCGTCACGGTGAAAGATAGTAAGATTATCTCAGTCGAAAAGGGAGATACCACAGACCATTGTTATGGCATTGCCTTTGATATCGGTACTACTACAGTTGTAGGGATGCTCTGGGATTTGAATAAAGGCAAATTGATGGGAACTTCCGCATTGACAAATTCTCAAAGCGTTTTTGGAGCAGACGTCATCTCTCGAATCCATTTCGTAGGGAACGACCCGGATAATCTAAGGTTGATGAAGACTAAAATAACAGAGTGTTTTAATGATATTATTCAGGATTTTTTATATCGATTTAATATACAACGCACACATATTTATGAAGCGACTGTGGTTGGAAATACGACTATGAGTCATCTGTTTCTTGGTGTTGAGCCTGGTTGCCTTGCCAGATCACCCTTTAGCCCGGTGTTTTGTACACATGTTGATGTAAGTGGTAAAGAAACGGAGATCAGTATTAACCCTCAGGGGAATATACATCTTTTACCCAATATAGCAAGTCATGTAGGTTCAGATACCACGGGTTTGTTATTGGCTTCGGGTATTGCAGAACTTGAAGGCATCAATTTGGCGATTGACGTTGGAACCAACGGAGAAATCATTTTAGCAGGGAAAAGCCGTATTCTCGCTTGCTCAACAGCAGCAGGACCGGCTTTTGAAGGCGCATCCGTTTATCAGGGGATGCGAGCTGCTCCGGGAGCTGTGGAAGGGGTCAGCATCAATGACGGAGAAGTGGAGCTGAAAGTGATAGAGGATAAAGAACCTACAGGCATATGCGGCTCCGGATTAATTGATGCGGTTTCAGAGTTGTTGAATAAAGGAATCATTGACTATACAGGAAAATTAATAAATAAAGAAGCAGGCTTAGAAAAAGGAATAAAACCTTCGCTTGCAGAACGGTTAAGGGCAGGCCCGAAAGGGAAAGGTTTTATTTTAGCATGGGGAAAAGGGAAGGGGGATATTCTACTGACACAGAAGGACATTCGTGAGGTACAGCTGGCAAAAGGCGCAATTTATGGAGGCATTCTTATTATGATGAAAGAATTGGGTGTCAAGATTGATGACATTGACAAAATATTTCTTGCCGGTGCCTTTGGAAACTACATTAAGAAGGAAAGTGCTCTTAGAATCGGTTTATTCCCAGAGGTATTCCCAGATAAAATCATATCAATAGGAAATGCTGCAGGTATAGGAGCAAGCATGGCGCTTCTTTCTAAGTCCGAAAGAGAGAAAGCCCGAATACAGGCACAAAAAGTGGAACATATTGAGCTTTCAGGGCATTCGGATTTTCAAGCGGAATATATAAATGCAATGAACTTTCCGAAGTTCTAATAGGAGGTTTGGGTTATGTCAGCAGGATTAACCGTGTCACAGAGGCAACGATTAGTTGAACTGGTTGCGCCGGAAGAAGTGTGAAAGTATCAAGGCAGGAGTGATTTGTGTTACTGCAGGATTGGGCGTAATCGGTTCGTTTAATATTATTTATGGCTGACGATAATGCTTTTATTGTCACCCAGGTGAAAGAGCATAAAAACTATCGGGGGTCAATTATGACAAAAGTTTCATGGTGGAAATAAGAATAAGCACTTTAAAACAAAATAAATAATCGCCCGAAACGGAACGATTATTTAATAGATATGTATCTGATTATTTAAGCTTCAACAGGTGCATCTACAGGACAAACATTAGCACAAGCCCCGCAATCTATGCATTTATCCGGATCAATTACATATTTATCATCACCTTCGGTGATTGCTTCAACCGGACATTCAGGTTCACAAGCGCCACAGCTTATACATGAATCTTCGATTACATATGTCATGTTGTGTATACCTCCTATTTCAGATTCATACTCATTATAGCAAAAGAACAAGAATTAGACAACGATATTTTTCAAAATGATAAATACTTATAAAGACGGGTTGGTGAGCTCAATGAAAGTAGTAGCTTTAATAGGAAAAAGCGGTACCGGTAAAAGTTATCAGTCTCTTATTTTGGCAAAAAATAAAAAGATCGACTTTATTATAGACGACGGTTTATTTATTTGCGGTAATAAAATATTGTCGGGAAAATCAGCTAAAAGGCAATCTACGAAGGTTGGGGCTGTTAAAACGGCATTGTTTACTGATGAAGAGCACAGAAAACAAGTATTGGATACAATCTCAAAATATAATCCATCCAGTATTCTGATTATTGGAACCTCGGACAAAATGACAGATAGAATTGCGGAACGTCTTCAACTTCCCCCTATTGAAGAAAAAATCAGAATTGAAGAAATAACTGATGAAAAAGAAAGAGAGAGTGCCCGAAAGCAGAGACATGAATTAGGCAAGCATGTAATTCCTGTTCCTACTTTTCAGCTCAAGCATGAATTTTCCGGATATTTTTTAGATCCTCTAAAGATATTTAGAAAGATAAGTTCGGGAAAACATGAAATAACAGAAAAATCTGTTGTAAGACCTACATACAGTTATCTTGGAGAATATATCATTTCGGACAGAGTTATCACCGATATTGTAACCTGCAATGCATACCACATAAAGGGGATGGCAGAAACGACCAAAGTCAGCACCATCAGCAGCGAAAAGGGAATTGTGATTGATATTGATATTACCGTTCAACTTGGTGTGAATATTATTAATATATCCCAAAAGCTTCAGAAGAAAGTAAAGGAGGAAGTAGAAATAATGACGGCATTGAATGTTATCAGTGTTCATATACATGTTAGAAATATATTCAAAATTGAAAAATAGTAGATTGGGGGAATGTTATATTTATATTACAAAACCGCGAAAATAGTGAAAATTCACGAAAAATCCTTTATGATTAATGATAAGAAATCCTGGAAAGTCGGTGATTTTTATGAAAAAGATAATTAAATATATTACACTGATTGTTATCATTACTTCATGTACGTTGATTATGTCATATGCCGACAGCTCCATTGCTTATTTTTCCCGCTATCCAAAAGATATTTCGATATATATTTCAAGACCAGAAATTAGCATGAAACTTATGCTGAATGATAATATCCTTGATACTATTAAAATGAAATTGGATGGAGAGAAAGCAGAGGCAAGGTATGATGCCGGCAGGGAAATGATTGTTTACAGACCAAACAACCCACTTTCTTCGGGACTTCATACCGTAGACCTTGAGGTTTATATCAGCGGTTGGTCGAATTTCCTGTCTCAGAGCTGGAGTTTTACCGTAAGTGAAAATGCAGTTACAAGCTTTCCGTCTGTATCGGATGAACAGAAAAAGGCATTAGAATATGTAAATGCTTTTAGGCAATCAGTGGGATTATCACCGCTGAGCATCAATTATTCATTGAATGCTGCAGCAAATGCCCATACAAATTATATGATTCTTAACTCACGGACGACACATGATGAACTGCAAGGCAATAGAGGGTATTCAGGAGGGACGCCTTTCAATCGAGCAAAATCTTATGGGTATAATGGGATAGCTATAGCAGAAAATGTTTCAAGCGGTTTTAATGATTTGACAAAAGCACTCCATGAGCTTATTTCTGCACCTTATCACAGATTGGCATGGCTAAATCCTTATGCTCAGGATTTTGGATATTTCGGAAAGAATGGGTATCACACACTTCTGTTTGGCAGTGTGATGACAATACAGGACAAAAAAATCGTAACGTACCCTTACAGCGGGCAAACAGATGTTCCCCTAAACTGGGAAAATACTGAAACACCTAATCCTCTCAGAAACAATCCGGACAGTTATGTTGGGTATCCTATAACATTATCTTATTTCAGCGAGGATAAGATTACTTCGTTGGAAATAAAAAAATTCACAATAGAAGACAGCTTAGGAAATGAGATAAAAAAGTACTCGAACAGTCCCAAGAACGATGAATATTTGACCGACAGCGTGATCATAATTCCTGAAGAACCTTTAAAAAGCAATACGAAGTATTATGTTTCTGCTACGCTGACAGCATATTTTGAAGGAGGAAAGAGTGAGGAAGTCCGGCACACTTTCAGTTTCAGGACAGAAAATAAAAAATTATATTCATATGATGATATTGAAAATCATTGGGCGGTGGATGTGATAGAGGCACTGGCTCAAAAGAAAATCTTAACAGCAAGGGATGCAAATCATTTCAGACCGGATGCACCTATCACGAGAGGGGAATTTTCCTTGTATGTATCTAAAATGTTGGGTTTAAATTTGAGAAATGTAGAAGGAATTTTTTCAGACGTTACTTCCAACACACCTAACAGTGGCTATATTGAGGCAGCAGAAAGGTTTGGGATTATTAATGGCTATGAGGACGGATCCTTTAAACCCAATAAGCTTATGACCAGACAGGAAATGGCAGCAGTAATGAAACGGGCATATGAAATCAAAACACAATCAACTACTGATACTACCGACTATAGTATCCGGTTTAAAGATAATAAAGATATCAGCAGCTGGGCATTGAGCAGCGTTAAGCTCTGCAATAAACTGGGCATAATCAATGGCAGAGGTGATGGAAGTTTCGATCCCTTTAACAGCACTACAAGAGCTGAAGCAGTTGTAATGATTGACAGACTCATAACGGTGCTTGAATAATTAAGAATGATAAAGAGTAGATAACAGATAATAGATAACAATTAAGGAGGATTTTGCTATTGGCAAAATCTTCTTTGGTGTAGGAAAGGATAGGAGAAATGAAGGGACTTGATATAAGGGAAAAAGATGGAGCGGTTATTGTTGAAGGGATTAGGGATTTTGATTTGAAGCAGACATTTGAATGCGGGCAGTGTTTTCGATGGAACAGGGAAACAGACGGGAGTTATACAGGAGTTGTTTTCGGCAGGATTCTTAATATAAAGCAGGAAAACCAACTATGGATATTTTCAAATACAACAATAGAAGATTTTTATGAGTTTTGGTTTGAATATTTTGATTTAAACCGGGATTATAATGAGATTAAGACAAAACTTTCTCAGAATGACCCAACCATCAATAAGGCGATTTGGTTTGGAGAAGGCATAAGAATTTTAAAACAGGATGAATGGGAGACCCTGATTTCCTTTATCCTGTCGCAGAATCGAAGCATTCCCATTATTAAGAAAAATATTGAAGCATTATGTTTAAAATACGGGAACTTTATTGAAAAATATAGAGGAAGGGATTACTATTCTTTTCCGTCTCCTGAAAGGCTGTCCGAAGCAAATGCCCAAGACATTGGGAGGTGCAAAGTAGGGTATAGAGCTAAATATATTGAAAAGACTGCCAAAGTTGTGAAAGAAAGTAAAGAAGAACTATACAGCTTGAACAAAAGTTCATTAGAAGAGGCACAGCAATATCTGCTGAGCTTGTTTGGGGTTGGACCAAAAGTTGCTCATTGCATCATGCTTTTTTCTATGCAAAAATATGAAAGCTTTCCGGTAGACGTTTGGATTATGAAAATTATGAAGGAGCTGTACGGATTAAATAATATACAAACTATTCAAGAATATGCTTTAAAAAGTTATAATCAATATGGCGGATTTGCTCAGCAATATCTTTTTTATTATGCAAGAGAAAAGGGAATAGGAAAGTAATAAACAGTTTATAGATTATGGAGATTAGTTTGTAGTGTTCATTCCCCAAAGAAAACCTCTTTAATCCTTTCTTTAACACAAAGCAGACTGAAATTATCTAAAGCTCTTTTATCATGAGGTATTTCGATTATATCTTCATAACTGACTCGTGCCGGAGGCTTGGTGAGGACAAGTATTTTATCAGCTATCATAAGACATTCTTCTATATCATGGGTAACACATATGATTGTTCGTTTATCGCCGTACCATAGTTCAATAAATTTCTCCATGATATGTTTTTTTGTTTTAATATCCAAACCTTTAAAAGGTTCATCCATAATTAAAATTTCCGAAGGGTAAGCAAATGCTCTTGCAATAGATGCACGTTGTCGCATACCGCCGCTTAATCGCTCAGGATAATAATGCTTAAAAGCACCAAGTCCTACTATATCCAGGTATTTCCCGATGATACCGACTCTTTCTTCAGGGGTATATTTATTTCTGAGAACGAATTCCAAATTATCCTGAATGCTTTTCCAGGGGAGAAGCCTAGAATCCTGAAAGACGTAGGAGAAAGTGAAGTTTTTAAAATCTTCAAGCATTCCTGAATCCGCCTTTTCGATTCCGCTGATTATATTAAGCAGCGTGGTCTTGCCACATCCTGACGGTCCTAAAATACATGTAATTTGATTAAGAGGTATTGAGAGAGATAGATTTTCAAAAATTATTTGGTTATTATACGCTTTTTTTAGGTCAGTGATTGTTAGATTCTGTTTCATATTTCCACCTTACTATTTTCCCCTCGACTTTTTTTATCAAGAGCTCAATAAGATAACTGATGAGTATGGTTGTAACAGTCCAAGCAAGAAGCATATCGATTTCAATATATAATTTTGATTCCCACATTCTTGTGCCTATGGCATATTTGGGCTGACTCAATATTTCGGATCCCACGGTAACCTTCCATCCAATGCTGAAGGCAGAAGCAATGCCGGCAAAAATAAAAGGTGCCGTAGAAGGAAGATAAATATTTTTTATAATTTGAAAAATACCGATACCATATATTTTTGACATTTCAATTAAATTTCTATCGATATTTTTTGTTCCCTGCAGCACATTGGTATAAATAATAGGAAAAGACACTAAAAAACCGGCAAAAATCGGAGTTTTTTCAGTTCCGAACCAGATAAGTAGCAAAAGGATAACAGACATAAAGGGGGTTGATTTTATTACGGCAAGCAGTGGATGCAAAGATTTTTCTATATAGTGATTTATGCCTGCAATCGTACCGAATATCATACCTGTAACCAGGGATAAAATAAAACCTGATAAACCTCGAAAGAGTGTAAACACCAGTGTATAAAAGGTATCCGGCGATTGAATCATTATTATCATATTGATAATAATAGATTCAGGGGATGGTAAAAGTGCTTCGTTATGATAGCTAAACGAAGCAACTTTCCATATCAAAATGATTATGATAACTGAAATCAGCGATATTTTTTTACTCTCCATAGTAGAAGTTTTCATCAGGCAATTTGCCTCCTATTGATTGTGGTGAAAACTCATTAAAGACATTCAGATAGAATTCTATTAATTGCTTAGAATCAGATGTTCTCACCAAATCTATATTACAACGCGGAATGGCGTTTTCTGCTGCTTTTGCAGCAAGACCCAAGTCATGCTTTTCAATAAGAAGGGATGCTTCAGCAGGATTTAAATTCACCCAATTCACGGATTCTTCATACTGGTCCATAAAAAGTGTTACTATTTCCGGATGTTCATCTGCAAACTCTTTTCTTACTACAACAGCAGTCATAGGGTATGAAGCATCCACCGGCAGTACTGAAGAAGTTGCATGGGCATTTTTCCATTCTTCTTGCAAATTCATCGGAATTTGAACATCGGAATTCTTCATGGTGACAGAGGTGACAAACGGTTCGGGAAGTACGGCGATAGATACCTGCCCAGCTGCAAATGCCTGAACCAATTCAGCTTGTTGAAAACTGTAATCGAACAAAACATCCTTTTCTGGTTCCAGACCATTCAAGTTTAAAAGATATTTAAATAGAATATCCGGTGTAGATGCCTGGGCAAAAGGAGAAACGGTTTTTCCGGAAAAATCCTGCCATTGATTTATTTCTACTCCGTTGGTAACCACATATAACATGCCCCATGTACAAATTCCGGAAACTTGATACTCTTCTTTTTTATTGTAAATAATCGATGCGGTATTTGTCGGCAAAGTTGCAAAATCATATTCACCATTTAATAACTTAGCAACAAGAGTGTCCGGTGCTGGAACTATATCATAGTCAACAGAAATATTTTCTCCAAAAGTGATTTCTTCATCGATCATTTTTATCATGCCCATGGAGGAGGGACCTTTTAGTCCGGCTATTTTCACCTCTGTGGGCGACAGTGGCTCCTCTTCTGTTTGCTCAGAGCAGCCTGCAAAACCAAAAATCAAAAGTCCGATAATTGCATATAAAGTAATTTTTTTCATTGTATCACACCTTTCTAAAGGGTATAATTGATAAATAATGCCCAAACATTGAGCATTTCATTTATTATTATAAGTTTCATAAATGGAAAAGTAAACAGAAAAAAGGGGCTTTTCTGTCATCGCGAGCAAAGTGCGGCGATCTCAGGTTCAATCCATAATCTATAATCACTTATTTGAAGGAGGAATATAAATGTTAGGACCTGTTATTAATACTGTAACTGTTATTATCTGCGCATTAATTGGAACATTCTTGCACGGAGGAATACCTGACCGTTTTAACGATACGATTATGAAAGCATTAGGGCTGACGGTGTTGCTTTTAGGCTTATTAGGTGCATTTGAGGTCCAGCATTTTGTTTTATTGATTTTTAGTATGGTTTTTGGAAGTATTATAGGTGAGATTTTGGATATAGATGCGAATCTTGATCGTATGGGAAAGTGGATCGAAAGAAAGGTAGGAAAAGGGGAAGGTTCTGTTGCCAAAGGATTTGTCACTGCCAGCTTGATTTTTTGTGTAGGATCCATGGCTGTTGTAGGAGCCTTGCAGAGCGGCCTGACAGGTGATCATGAAATGCTTATTGCAAAATCCATTATAGATGGATTCACTTCTATTATTCTTGCTTCGACTATGGGTTTTGGAGTTATTTTTTCTGCAGTTATCATATTTATATATGAAGGCGGTATTGCATTTGGCGCCTCATATATTAAAGATTTTCTAAGTGCGGAAGTTGTTAATGAAATATCAGCAGTAGGAGGACTCTTGATTGCAGCTTTGGGGTTAAATTTTCTTGAAATAAAGAGAATAAAGGTAGCAAATATGCTTCCGGCTTTATTGATTCCATTCATCTATTTTATAATTAAAGATTTTTTCCCGAATGTTTTTTAAAAAGTGGAGAAAAAGGTAGTATATTTAAGAATATCAATGTAATAATAAATAATAGGCGCTAATTTGGAATAAAATAGTTATTATTAACGATATTTAATCATTTTTTATGCTTGATTAACGTTGGAAGATGTATTAAATTATACTTAGCACTCATTAAAGAAGAGTGCTAACAAATAGTCAAAATATTTTACTTAATATTTATACAAAAGGAGGTTAAATCTATGAACATTAAACCATTAGGAGACAGAGTCGTTATTAAAAGGCTTGAAGCAGAAGAAAAAACAAAAAGTGGGATCGTTCTTCCCAATCAGGCAAAAGAGCAGCCACAAATGGCAGAAGTTATGGCAGCAGGTCCGGGCGGTACTGTAGATGGTAAAGAAGTAAAAATGGAAGTATCCGTGGGAGATGTGGTCATTTTTTCAAAATACGCCGGTACAGAAATTAAGTATGACGGCGAAGAATATACCATTATTTCACAAAAAGATATTCTAGCAATAGTTGGATAGTTTAAACTAAAAAAGGAGGTTTTACATAATGACTAAAGAAATAAAATTTAGTGAAGACGCCAGAAGAAAACTTGAAACTGGAGTCAATAAACTTGCTGATACTGTAAAGGTTACTATTGGACCAAAGGGAAGAAATGTACTTCTTGATAAAAAATTTGGATCACCTGTTATTACTAATGATGGTGTTACCATTGCAAGAGAAATAGAACTGGAGGATCCATATGAAAACATGGGTGCCCAGTTGGTAAAAGAAGTTGCTACAAAGACCAATGATATTGCAGGAGACGGAACCACTACTGCTACTTTATTAGCACAGACAATTGTAAGAGAAGGATTGAAAAATGTTGCTGCCGGAGCCAATCCAATGGTTCTGAAAAGAGGAATACAAAGTGCAGTAGAAGTTGCTGTTGACGAGATTAAGAAGATTTCAAAATCTGTTGAAGGAAAAGAAAACATCGCACAGGTTGCTTCGATTTCGGCAGACGACAACGAAATAGGAACTCTAATTGCAGAGGCTATGGAAAAAGTAGGAAAAGATGGCGTAATAACCGTTGAAGAATCTAAATCCATGGGCACAACTTTAAATGTTGTTGAAGGTATGCAGTTTGACAGAGGATATCTTTCAGCTTATATGGTAACAGATTCAGAAAAAATGGAAGCTGTATTGGAAAATCCATACATTTTAATTACTGATAAAAAAATTACAAATATTCAAGATATTTTACCAATCCTTGAGCAAATCGTACAACAAGGTAAAAAACTATTGATAATTGCTGAAGATATTGAAGGAGAAGCTCTTGCAACGCTTGTGGTTAATAAATTAAGAGGTACTTTTGAATGTGTCGCAGTAAAAGCACCGGGATTTGGTGATAGAAGAAAAGCTATGCTTCAGGATATTGCCATACTCACAGGAGGTCAAGTGGTTTCTGAGGAATTAGGTCTTGACCTAAAAGAAACAAGACTTGAAATGCTTGGAAGAGCCAATACTGTAAAAGTAGATAAAGACAATACAACGATTGTTGATGGCGCCGGCAATAAAAAAGATATTGATGAAAGAATCAATCAGATAAAAGTACAGATTGAAGATACCACTTCTGAGTTCGATAAGGAAAAGTTACAAGAAAGACTTGCTAAGCTTTCAGGAGGAGTTGCGGTTATAGAAGTAGGTGCTGCAACAGAAACAGAATTAAAAGAAAAGAAACACAGAATAGAAGACGCTTTGAATGCAACAAGAGCTGCTGTTGAAGAAGGCATTGTATCAGGTGGAGGTGTTGCTCTGATCAATACGATTCCGGCAGTGGATGCTTATGTGAACTCACTGACAGGAGATGAAAAAACAGGAGCTACTATTATTAAGAGAGCACTGGAAGAGCCATTGAGACAGATTGTAGCCAATGCCGGCTATGAAGGATCAGTGGTTGTGGAAAAAGTTAAAAACAGCGCAGTGGGTACCGGATTCAACGCTGCAAAAGAAGAATATGTAGATATGATTAGTGCAGGAATTGTGGATCCGACTAAGGTGACAAGATCAGCCCTTCAGAATGCTGCATCAGCATCTGCTATGCTTCTGACTACCGAAGCAGCAGTAGTTGATGTAAAAGAAGATGAGCCTCAGATGCCGGCCGGCGGTATGGGCGGCGGCATGGGCGGCATGCCGGGCATGATGTAAAATAGATATTAAATATAAATAATAAAACGAGTAAAGTTGAACACTTTGCTCGTTTTTTGATTGTAGATAATTAAATACTGTGCTCGTTTTTATTAAAAAGAATAATTAATGCATCATGTGGAAAGACAGTAAAGAGATGGAACGAAATTTATCATTTTATGTCTAATTATTATAGAAAATATCATCCATTCTATTGATGCAATCTATTATATGAGATAAAATATTATAGTTGCTTAAAGGGGGAATTTTTTTATGAAAAGATTATCATTATTATTTATATTATTGATAGCCGCAGCATTTATTTTATTTTATATTTCCGGTAAGATCAATCCGGGGACGCAAGCCCGAGAAGCAATGGACCCTATAGAAGAATCTCATGAAGAGGGTTTTCAGCTGGAGGATGATCTACAAGAATCGGAATCCGCAGAAGAAGAACAAGAAGATAATCAAACAGATTCTGAAGTGGAACCGGAGTCTGAGATTCAGGTGCCTATTCCGGGAACAGAAGAATTTTATAAAGGTGTTACGGTTGTGGACAAGCCTGATGAATTATCGGTATTGGTAAACAAGAAAAATGTACTGAAATCAGATTATGAGCCGTCAGATTTGGTAAAACCGGAAGTATTTGCACCGGGTCGATCCGAAATAGAGATGTTCATGCGTGAAGAAGCGGCGGAGGCTGTCCTTGAATTGGTCAATGCTGCTGAAGAAGAGGATAACTTGGTGATTTTACCTGCTTCGGCGTATAGGTCTTATGA
Source organism: uncultured Eubacteriales bacterium (assembly GCA_964553505.1). Lineage (GTDB taxonomy): Bacteria > Bacillota > Clostridia > Peptostreptococcales > JAAYPU01 > JAENZQ01. The sequence continues at coordinate 13,604 of CAZKKX010000009.1, forward strand.
TTTGCAGGCTATTATATTTGAAAACAATATAAGCAGAAAAGGTTCGGTTGAAAAAGCCAATGAAACCAGTGCTTTGCCTGGACAAAGCGAACATCAAACAGGTCTTGCCGTGGATATGTCCTGTAGTAGCGTTGGATATCAGATTAACAACTCTTTCAACGATACGGAAGAAGCAAAGTGGTTGGCAAATAATGCACATCGTTTTGGATTTATTATCCGGTATCCGGAAGGAAAGACAGAGATCACCGGATACAACTATGAGCCGTGGCACCTAAGATATGTTGGAAAAGAGATGGCTAAAGAAATATATGAAGAAGATTTGACACTTGAAGAATATCTGGAAAAACAATAGAAGCATTGAATAACTCTACGGAGTATAAAGTGAATAAGAATTATTGTCCGTGACATCCTAAATTTAGCAGAGAAGGGCAAATCTGTTTGATGGACAATTCTATCCAAAGTGTGAAGTGTATTGACATCATAAGAACTCTTTGATAACGTATATAAAAATTAATAAGAAAGAAAGGATGTGAAAACATGATAGAGGATAAATTTTCTGCAGAAGGACTTACATTTGATGATGTTCTCCTTATTCCGCAAAAATCAGATGTACTGCCGAAAGATGTGGATACAAAAACAAGATTAACTGATAAAATCACACTGAATATTCCTATTATGAGCGCCGGTATGGATACTGTAACAGAGTCTAAATTGGCTATTGCCATAGCCAGAGAAGGCGGGATCGGAATAATTCACAAAAATATGTCCATTGGAATGCAGGCGGAAGAGGTGGATAAGGTTAAAAGGTGTGAGCATGGTGTCATTGTTGACCCTTTTTATTTATCTCCAAATCATGTCATAAACGATGCGATGGAGCTAATGGCAAAGTACAAAATATCCGGTGTGCCCATTGTGGATGATAAAAAAAAGCTGTTAGGCATCATAACAAACAGGGATATCCGGTTTGAAGATGAAATGTTCAGGAAAATTAAAGAAGTAATGACAAAGGATAATCTGGTAACAGCCTCCGAAGGTATCAGTATGGAAGAGGCTGAAAAAATCTTAAAAAAGTATAAAATCGAAAAGCTGCCTTTAGTAGATGAAAAAGGGATACTTAAAGGTTTAATCACCATAAAGGATATAGAAAAACGAATTCTGTATCCTAATTCGGCTAAGGATGATAAAGGAAGGCTTTTAGTCGGCGCGGCTGTGGGAGTCACATCTGATATAATAGACAGAGTAGAGGCTTTGATTGATGCAGGAGTAGACTTAATTACTGTGGATACGGCGCATGGACATTCTCAAGGCGTTATTAACACGATAAAGAACTTGAGAAAGAAATATCCCGACGTACAGATTATTGCAGGAAATATTGCTTCAGGTGATGCGGCGGAAGAACTCATTGCTGCAGGAGTTCATGCAATCAAAGTAGGAATGGGACCCGGTTCCATATGTACCACCAGAGTTATTGCCGGCATCGGAGTGCCTCAGATAACTGCTGTTTATGAGTGTGCAAAAGTTGCTCAGAAGTATCACATCCCTGTTATAGCTGATGGTGGCATAAAATACTCGGGAGATATTGCAAAAGTCATTGCAGCCGGAGCAGATGTTTGTATGATTGGTTCTTTATTTGCAGGAACGGAAGAGAGCCCTGGAGAAAAAGTAATTTATAAAGGCAGAAGCTTTAAAATTTATCGTGGCATGGGCTCTACTGCGGCTATGAGACAGGGAAGCGGCGACAGATATTTTCAGGATAATTCCAGAAAATTTGTTCCGGAAGGCGTGGAAGGTAGAGTGCCTTATAAAGGAGATTTGAAAGATACTGTTTATCAATTAGTCGGTGGTTTAAAGTCAGGAATGGGATATTGCGGAACACGAAACATTGAAGAATTAAAGGAAAACGGTAAATTTATTAAAATCACAAATGCCGGATTAATAGAGAGTCATCCTCATGATATAAGTATTACGAGGGAAGAATCAAACTATAGTGTAGGAGAATAGGTGGAAAAATGAAATATGAAGGCGTTCTTGTCATTGATTTTGGTGGGCAGTATAATCAGTTAATTGCAAGGAGAGTTCGTGAGGCAAATGTATATTGTGAAGTTGTTCCTTTTTCAAAAGCTCTCGAATCTGTTAAAGAAAAACAACCCAAAGGGATTATATTTACAGGAGGTCCCTCCAGTGTATATACAAAAAATGCTCCTTCAGTGCCTGCGGAGCTGTTTGAAATGGGAATTCCTGTATTGGGAATTTGCTATGGGGCTCAGCTAATGGCATATCTTATGGGAGGCAAAGTAGAAAAACCTGAATTAAAAGAGTATGGTCGAATTAAATTAAATATAGCAAACGGTTCGGAAAGTGATATTTTTTATGATATTTCTTCAGAAAATCAATGCTGGATGAGCCATACGGATCATATTGTACAGGTTCCGAAAGGGTTCCGAGTGACATCTACTACTCGGTATTGCCCTGTTGCATCAATGGGAAACACAGAAAAAAAACTATATGCCGTTCAATTTCATCCCGAAGTTGAGCATACGCCTTTCGGCAGAAAACTTCTCAGCAACTTTATTTACAAGGTATGCGGCTGTTCTGGAAGCTGGACTATGGCAAATTTTGCAGAGGAAAAAATAAAAGAAATAAAAGATAAGGTTGGAGATAAAAAAGTCATATGTGCACTTTCTGGAGGCGTAGACTCGTCTGTTGCTGCGGTTATGGTGCATAGAGCTATTGGAGATCAGCTCACATGTATTTTTGTGGATCACGGTCTACTGAGAAAAGATGAAGGGGATCAGGTAGAATCTTTATTTAAAGAAAAATTTCATATGAACCTGATTCGGGTAAATGAACAGGAGAGATTCCTAAAAAGATTAAAAGGCATCAATGATCCTGAAATGAAAAGAAAAATTATAGGCGAAGAATTTATAAAAGTATTTGATGAAGAAGCATCTAAGATGGGAGATATCCATTTTCTGCTTCAGGGTACCATTTATCCTGATGTGGTTGAAAGCGGTTTAGGAGATGCTGCGGTAATAAAAAGCCATCATAATGTAGGAGGACTTCCCAAAGATATGAAGCTAAAACTAATTGAACCTCTGAGGCTGCTTTTCAAAGATGAAGTAAGAAAAGTCGGTGAAGAACTGGAAATACCCCGTGAAGTCGTGTGGCGACAACCATTTCCCGGACCCGGACTTGCTATCAGGTGCCTTGGAGAGGTCACAGAAGAAAAACTTTATATTATAAAAGAAGCAGATGCCATACTAAGGGAAGAAATAGGGATAAACGGATTAGAAGATGAAATATGGCAGTATTTTGCCGTCCTTCCCAATATTAAGAGTGTTGGGGTCATGGGAGACGAAAGAACTTACGTCCATACCGTAGGTATCCGGGCGGTCACATCAATAGACGGAATGACTTCCGATTGGGCAAGAATACCTTATCCTGTTCTTGAGACCATATCCAATAGAATCGTCAACGAAGTGGTCGGTGTCAATAGGGTGGTCTATGATATTACGTCCAAACCGCCGAGTACTATAGAGTGGGAATAGGAACATATTGAAATTTCAACATTACAAGTGTAAAGAAACAAAAGAAAATAGGATAGATGACTATGGTTTTGCCTTTGCAGTTGGTGAATCGTAGCCATCTATTTTTTTATTTTAAAGGAGGTTTCCCAGTGGAAAAAACGCAAAAAGAACCTACACTAAAAAGGCGAAAAAATCTAATGAAAAGGAATGTGATGGATATTGCTTATAATGAATTGTATTTGTTGTACGAAAGGGAGTGTAAAATTAAGAATTTATCGGAGACAACTATTTAAGGATATTGGTTTGCTAACAAATACTTATTACAGTTTGCAGGAGATAATTTATTCGTAGCTGATTTATCAATAAATATTCAATTGGGGCAAATAACGAAACATTTGCCCCTTGTTAGTAATATATGCAAACAAGGTGTTGCTATTGTTCGAGATATAGAATATAATGTCAATATGTAGTATGCAAGGAGGTCCATTATGCAATACATATCTGCAAAAGAAGTAGCAAAGAAATGGAATATATCACAAAGACGTGTAGCAGTACTATGTTCTGAGGGTAGAATTCCGGAAGCGTATATGTTGGGCAATATGTGGATTATTCCAAAAGATGCTGAGAAACCTGTTGATGGTAGGAGTTTGAGATATATGAAAAAAGTGCAGTTAAAGCCTTTTGTTAAATGGGCTGGCGGCAAGGGACAATTAATTAACGTTATTAGAAATACATACCATAGAGATTTGGGTAAGGAGATAAAAAAATACGCTGAACCCTTTGTTGGAGGTGGAGCAGTATTATTTGATATTCTTTCAAATTATGAACTGGATTCCATTTATATAAGTGATATTAACCCAGAGCTTATAAATGCATACCGAATAATTCGTGATGATGTTGAAGAGCTTATTAGTTTACTATCTGTTATGCAAAATGAATATGTGCCTATTGATACTGAAAGCCGTAAGCAATACTATTATAAAAAGAGAGAACGATATAATGATTTAAAGATTAATGGTGATGAAGCTATAAATATTGAAAAAGCCGCATTGTTTATTTTTTTGAATAAAACCTGTTTTAATGGTTTATATAGGGTTAATCGTAAGGGAGTATTCAATGTTCCAATGGGTGCTTATAAAAATCCCTGTATATGTGATACTGATAATTTGAGAAATATTTCTACAGCTTTGCAAAAAGTAACCATAGTGTGTGGCGATTACAAAGAATCCGATAAGTTTATTGATAAAAACACTTTCGTATATTTTGATCCACCCTATCGCCCACTTACTGAAACAGCTAATTTTACATCCTACGCAGAGAACTTATTTGATGATAAGGCACAGATTGAACTTGCTGAGTATGTAATAATACTTGATAAAAAAGGAGCAAAGGTAGTTGTAAGTAATTCAGATCCAAAAAACTCTAATGCAGAAGATGAATTTTTCGAGGAGTTATATAAAGAACACAGGATTAACCGTGTACAAGCTACTCGAATGATTAACTGTAATGGAGAATCAAGAGGAAAAATTAGCGAATTACTGATAGCAAACTTTTGAGGGATATACAGTAAGAAAATAAGGCGTGGAACTAAAAAAATACGAAAAAATACGTTACAGGCTATCATTGAATTTGTCTTCGAGAATTACATAATATATGTTTCTCAGGGGGCACTTTCACAATTTGATATTCTTGTAAAATATAAAAAGGATAACAGCCGTATTAGAACTCCAAAACACATACATTGGGTAGTAGATATGTTAATGAAAATGCAAGGAAATGAAGTGTTAGCAAAACAGTTTTTAACGGAAATACAAAGATGCTGGGTCGAGTGTGTTTCATTGGAGAATAACAACTATGAAACACTAAAAGAGCTGATTGAAAATGGTGAAGAAGCTTTAAATATTTGTGAATATGCACCTCTAAATGGATACGGAGAATATGATGTTGAGTTCTTATATGTATTAATGCAGCTCTTAGCCGTTCAAGAAAAAACTAACAGAGCAGATGCATATATGTTTGGAGATATAATTGACCAGTTGCTTGAAGTAGATAGAGATATTTTTAAAATAGTTTCAACAGCTGGATTTAATGGGAGATAATAATATGCGGAATTTTGATGAATGGTTAAGCAAATTCAGGTTAAGTATCTCTGGGTACGACTATTATGTTAAATTTGACAAAGTAGTTGAAAATGTAGAGAAATTAAAAATTGAGCTTAATATTCTAAATTCACTAATAGGTTCTAAGGATATTGAAAATGAATTTGAAAAGGTTATTACGAAATATCCTGAAACCTTAAAATGCATCCCTTTGTTACTTGCTGTACGCGGTAATGAAATATATGCTCAAGATGAAGATGGTGCATTTACATACAAGTTTAGTGAAATGAATTATTCTTTGGAGCAATACAAAGTATTTATGCGAAAAACAGGATTGTTTGATTTGATTGCCAATCACTTAGTGAACAATCTTGTTGATTATGCTTTGGGTGTAGAAACAGGTTTAGACTCAAATGGAAGAAAGAATCGTGGTGGACACCAAATGGAAAATTTGGTTGAAAGCTATATTATAAAAGCAGGTTTTATCGAAGACGAAACATATTTTAAAGAAATGTACTTGGCTGATATAGAAAGCAAATGGGCTATAGATTTATCTGCTCTCTCTAATCAAGGCAAGGCACGGAAACGTTTCGATTTTGTAGTGAAAACTGATGCTATGATATATGCCATTGAAACTAATTTTTATGGTGGAACTGGCGGAGGCTCAAAGCTTAATGAAACTGCCCGTAGCTATAAAATGTTAGCACAAGAAGCGGACACAGTTGATGGATTTACCTTCGTTTGGATTACAGATGGTACGGCTTGGAGAAGTGCAAGAGGAAACTTAAGAGAAGCTTTTGATGTACTGGATACTATTTATAGCATAGATGATATGGAACATGGTATCATGAAGACATTGTTTATTTAGAGGTGTGATGTGGTAGAAAAGAAGATAAAAAAATGGGAGCCGGATGATTTTGAACTCGAAATGAATACGGTTTGGAGTTTCCCTGACAGAGGAAGTTGGGCAACACATGATTCAAAATGGAGGGGTAATTGGTCGCCGTACATACCAAGAAATTTGCTTCTGCGTTATTCGAGTGAGGGCGATTTAGTGCTTGATCAATTTGCTGGTGGCGGAACTACGCTTGTGGAAGCAAAACTATTAAACCGCAACATCATCGGAGTTGATGTAAATCCGGATGCACTTGAACGTTGTAGAGAAAAAATAGATTTTGAATATGAAAATTTAGGACAAGTTTATTTATATAAAGGCGACGCACGTAACCTTGACTTTGTTTCTGATGAAAGTATTGACTTTATTTGTACTCACCCACCTTATGCAAATATTATTAAGTATAGTGAGGATATAGACGAGGATTTATCTCACTGTAAGGTTCCACAGTTTTTAGAAGAAATGAAAGGTGTTGCTTCGGAAAGTTACCGTGTTCTTAAAAAGGGCAAGTTTTGTGCGATTTTAATGGGCGATACAAGGCAAAAAGGCCATGTTATTCCTATGAGTTTTGGGGTTATGAAAACCTTTGAAGCACAAGGGTTTAAGCTGAAAGAAATAATAATTAAAGAACAACACAACTGCAAGGCAACTGGGTATTGGAAAACAAATAGTGTGAAGTACAACTTTTTGTTGCTTGCGCACGAGTATTTGTTTGTGTTTAGGAAGAGAGAATGAGATGATAACTATTGTAAGTGTAAGTATAAGTAGATATCGTTCAATATTAGACCTTAAATTTGATATTGATAATATGAAAAATCTTGTAGCAATATGTGGTGAAAATAATGTTGGTAAAACGAATACACTTCGAGCTATAGATTTATTTTTTAATCCAGATAATTATGATATTACAACTGATCGTCCAACTTTAAAACAAGCACAAGGCGGAGCAAGTATCGATCCTAAAATTACAATTGAATTCTATGATTCTGATAGCAACCTTTTTTATTCAGTGAGTCGAGATTTTAAACTTTATGAGTTTAATAGCAATAATGGATTATCTGGTGAAAAATATCATAAAAGCAAAACTGGAAAAACTAAAAATAATACAACAAAGAAAAATTTAGATAAAAAAGAATTAAAGAGTTTTATAGATTATTTCGAATTTAGATACATTGAGTCAATAAATATTAATATACCTAAAATTGTTGAGCAACTAACAGAAGATATAATTGATGTTGAATATAAAGGAACACGTATGACCGAATCAAAAAAAGCACTAAAGGAAGCATATGACAATTATACTTCAGGATTACAAAATATATTAAATGTGTTTTCAAACAGTATCACAGGTACATTTAATGATTTCCGTAATAATTGGAATATATCGTTTAGCGTGCCGAAATCCGTGGATACTTTTAGAGATTTAATTTCCGATGATGTTGAATTTTATGTTGATGATAAAGGTTGTACAAGTGTTGAGCAAAAAGGTTCGGGTCTGCAACGATTAGCTGTAATTTTATTAAATTTCGAAATTCTTAAGAGGTTAAAAAGAAAGAAAAATATCATTGTTTGTGTAGATGAACCAGATATTTATCTACATGAAGGATTGCAAAGAAAATTAATGCAGTTTTTTGAAATACAATCTTCTTCAATGCAAGTGCTTTATACAACACATTCGAAAATTTTTATAAATTCATATTCTATGAAGAATGTCATTCTTTTAGGGAGTAAAATTTATGAACAATACTCTGCACGAAAAAAGAAAAATATTAATGTTTCTGAAACAATTGCAATTGATACTAATGATGATAATGGATATGAAAAAATATGCACTCATTTAGGAATAGAAAAAAATAATTATGATATTTTAGACAGATGTAATTTGATTGTTGAAGGAGGTTGTGATAAAAAATATTTGGAGGAATATGCCAAGTACTTTTCGATAAAGCGACCTAAAATAATATCATTAGATGGCGTGGATAATGCAGAAAAATATTTAAATTTTTATGATTCATATTACAAAAACAATACATCTATATACAAACCAAAAGTTAAAATTCTTTTTGATAATGATGCTGCCGGAAGAGAAATTTATGCCAAAATAAAACAAAAAATATATAAGAGTATTGACGTATCTTTTCATTTAATACAAAATTTTGATGGTAGTAGTAATACAAAACTTACAAAAAATAATTGTAATCATGAAATTGAAGATTTACTTTATCCAGAAGTAATGTGTTGGTTAGTAAATAATTTATTAATACGAAAGGGTCTAAATAAAGTTAATACGGAAGTGGTTGCAAAAAAAATACTATCACCAGCATATAAAAATGATGGAATATTGTCTTTGTTGCAAAGTGAAAAAAACAATAATAATTTAGAAAAAGGAAATGAAATTTCTTTTATATCATCTCGAAAAGCAACAAATGATATAAAAAATGGGTTAGCAGGGATGTTTAACATAGAGGGAGATCGACAGTTGATAATAATTATGGATGCCTGTAGAAGTAAGTATCCGTTTATAGAACAATATTTGAAACAATTATTTGATTTTTAGTTCATATAATAATAACAGGCAGCTTGAAAATTTCGCTGCCTGTTTTTGTTCCTTTCGGATGTAAGCAAGCTTTTGAAACTTAGTATTTTGTTCCAAATAAACCGCAGTTACAAAATAGAACAACCAACAATAAGAAGAAAAATAATAAGCTGCTACTATCATCTCCAAAAATGCCGCCGATGCCGCCGCAAGAAGTTGTATCTGCCATACAGTAAACCTCCTCAATATAATAGTTTTTTTCACTATTATATTATGAAATGAAAATAATAATGTGAGTGCGGCAATATAAAAATAAATCGATACTATTGGCATCTATTTATTTTTCTTTTTGTCATATTCCGGTTTTTCTGATTTCGGCGTTTTCATTTTGCAATTCCCTTCGAAGGAGGCATTGCTTTTTACAATAAGGGTTTTTATATTAATATCTCCAACGAGTCTGCATGTTTCATGAAGGGTCAGTGAATCTTGTGTTTCAACATTACCATGTACGGTACCATAGATTTCTACATTTACCGCTTTGATATTCCCCTGAATCATACTGTCTTCTCCTACAAAAAGATTTCCGTCTAAAATGATATCTCCATTTACTTTACCTTCAATCCGGGTCAGACCGGATGATTCTAATTTGCCTGTAAAAACGGCATTTTTACCAATCAATGTATCAAAAGAATTTGGATTTGTATCATAATTTTTTTTACTCATCTTTATAACCCTCCTGTCCCAATTCAACTAATAATATGTTACTATAAGACGAATCTAATTTCAATTAAAATGAGTATACTGTATTCATATATTATATAAAAATGATTTATTATATCTGAAAAGCCCTTTAAGCATCCTTATATGTATAATATAATATAGTTAAAAGTTAAAGGAGGCGCCTATGTTTGAGAAAAGAAGAGGGATGCCCCTGAAAATATTATTGACTATTTTACTGCTTTCTCCTATTCTGATTTTTTCTGATTACTATTTAAGTGAAACGGAAACCGAACAAGTAATGAATAACGGAGAAGAAATTATTGAAGAAACTAATGAAATGGATACGGAGAAAAAATCAAACGATAAAGTAGTGCTGTGTTTTGCTGGGGATGTAATGATGGATAGCTATTTCGAAGATTATATCAATAATTTTGGAGTTGATTATTCATGGACAAGCGTTGCGGCTATATTCCAGAAAGCAGATATTGCAGCCATTAATCTTGAAACCTGTGTAAGTGAAAGAGGCAAAAGTCTTAAAAGAGAAGGCTATGGATTCAGGTCAAAGCCTTTTACATTAAAGGGTTTGGTTAACGCGGGCATTGATTTGGTAAACCTTGCAAATAATCATACATATGATTACGGTGAAGTTGCATTTTTAGACACATTAGGACATCTTGAAGAATACGGCATTTTATATTCCGGAGCAGGGAGGAACATAGAAGAAGCAATTAATGTTAAGATATTTGAAAAAAACAACTTAAAAGTAGGGTTTCTTAGTTTTGCTGAGGGTAATGCCTATAAAGCAGGGGACGAAAAGCCGGGGATTGCATGCTTTGACCGGAATGATAACACGATAATGCTGAATACCATTACAAAAGCAAAGGAAAAATGTGATATTTTAATTATAATGCTCCATTGGGGCATTGAGTATGCGCGGGAACCATCCGATTATCAGATTGAATTGGCGCACAAAATAATTGAAGCAGGTGCAGATGGTATTATAGGACATCATCCCCATGTGTTGCAGGGGATTGAAATATACAAAGGAAAACCAATACTATACAGTACCGGTAATTTTCTGTTCTTAAAGAAAAACGTAGAAGCAGGTAAAACTGCTGTATTTGAACTTGAGTTTGGAAAGAATAATTTCACAGGAGGTTCATTTTATCCTGTCCATATTGATAAATGTAAAGCACAATTGTTGGAAGAAAATGATCCAATGAAAAGCGAGATTATTGAAAAACTTATTAGTTTATCACAGAGATTCGGAACCGATATAAATACTAAAGGAAATATTGAAGTTGAGGTAAGATAAAATGAAACAGAATATGGGAATGATTAGGGTTGCTGCAGTATCACCTAAGGTACGTATTGCGAACCCGAAATACAACGTAGGAGAAATAATATCCTGCACAAAACAGGCATATGCTGAAGGTGCTTCCATTATTCTATTTCCCGAGTTATCCATTACAGGATATACTTGTGGTGATTTATTTGCTCAAAGCATTTTATATGAAAAAGCACAGGAAGCCATAGACCAATTATCCGATGAAACTCAGAACGTGGAAGCTTTAGTGGTTGTGGGAATGCCGGTTTATATTGAAAACAATTTTTACAATTGTGCTATTTTGCTGCAAAAAGGTGAGGTTAAAGGAATTGTTCCCAAAACTATTATTCCTAATTATAAAGAATTTTATGAAGATAGATGGTTTGTATCAGGAAATGCTATCAGCAGAGAAATAAAGAGTATTTGCTATAAAGGAAAAGACATTCCTTTTGGGAATTTAATTTTTGAAGATTCTAAGAATGATATAAAAATTGGAATTGAAATTTGTGAGGATCTTTGGGCACCTATTACTCCGGGAACCCATCTTGCGCTGAACGGTGCACATATTCTGCTGAATTTGTCCGCCAGCCATGAAATGGTTGGAAAGTCGGATTATAGGAGAACACTTATTACACAGGGAAGTGCAAAAAACATATGCGGATATATTTATGCGGCATCCGGTGTACATGAATCCACAACGGATTTAGTTTTTGGCGGAGATTGCTATATTTGCGAAAATGGAAATATTTTGTCTTCAGGCAAAAAATTCGACAGAAGTAATACCATCCTATATGGAGAAATAGATATCGAGAGAATTAAGTTTGAAAGAGGACAGGGGCAAAATTTTGAAAAATGCACCACTGCATATAGCGACAGAGCTGTATATCAACATATTTTGTTGGAGCCTCTCTATAATCTGACACAAGAAGATACTCTTGAAAGAAAATACCCAAGGACACCATTTGTTCCGGATAACGATTTAGTTATAAATGAACGCTGTGAAGAAATTTTCAATATTCAGTCGGCAGGCTTGGCTAAAAGAATAGAGCACATTGGCTCAACGAGCGTGGTAGTTGGCATTTCAGGAGGATTGGATTCGACTCTGGCACTTCTGGTATGCAGTGAGACCTTCAAGCTTTTGGGCTTAGACCCCCAAAATATTATTGGGGTAACGATGCCGGGATTTGGAACAACAGATAAGACTTATCGGAATGCCTTGGCACTTATGGAGCATTTGGGAATACAGATAAGAGAAATAAGTATTGCCGATTCGGTACTTCAGCATTTTAAGGATATAGGTCATAATCCGAAGATACATGATGTCACATATGAAAATGCGCAGGCCAGGGAAAGAACTCAGATATTAATGGATATTGCCAACAAGAAAAAGGGGATTGTAGTAGGGACAGGAGATTTGTCAGAGATGGCTTTAGGATGGGCCACTTTTAATGGCGATCACATGTCTATGTATGCGGTGAATGCCAGTATCCCGAAGACTCTGGTAAGGTTTATCATAGAGTGGGTAATGAACAATAAATTTGAAAATTCTGCTTTAAAAAACACACTACAAGGTATCTTGGATACACCTATCTCGCCGGAACTTTTACCGCCTGACGAGGCCGGAGAAATATTGCAGAAGACAGAGGACACGGTGGGTCCTTACATTTTACACGATTTCTTTCTATATTATACCATTAGATATGGCATGAGACCTTCAAAACTACTATATATTGCACGACGCACTTTTAAGGGGGATTATTCCGAAGAAGAGATAAAGAAATGGCTGATATTATTTTATAAAAGGTTTTTCTCTCAGCAATTTAAAAGAAGTTGTATGCCCGATGGCCCGAAGGTAGGAACAGTCAGTTTATCCCCGAGGGGAGATTGGAGAATGCCCAGTGATGCGGATGCTACTATCTGGATTAAGGAGGCAGAGGACTGCTAATCACTAAACTCATTTTTGTCGCGAGGACTAAATAGAGGGTATGTCGAATAACATAGAATAGAAAAGACCATTTTATCAGGGGGAAAACTTTTTGGAAAGGATATTGAATACAATTTTTAATCACAGACATAAGACAGTTATCATATTGGATTTACAAAAACAAATTATGCGTTTTTCTTTTATTGGATATATATTATTTCTTTTATATAAATTATTACTGGAGCCTCAGAGATTACTTACCCGTGAAATTTTGATTGCCAATAGAGATATATATTTCAATTTGATTCCCTTTAAAACCATATCTCGCTATTTCCAGTACTTTTCATATTTTAAATTATGGGACTGGATTTCCAATATTTTTGGAAATGTATTTCTGTTTATTCCTTTTGGATTAATGATACCTTTTATGATTAAAAGTCGGTATAAATTGCCTTTCACTGTCGGCCTTGGTTTTTTTATGGTACTGAATATTGAATTAATCCAGCATTATTTTGGATTGGGTGTTTTTGATGTAGATGATATCATATTAAATATCTTTGGTATTATTATGGGATTTATTGGATATAAAAGCATCGAGAGGGTGACAAATAGTAAATTATAAATAAGAGATATAAAGTTTTGCTGTAAGGCAAAACTTTCTCTTTTCAAGGAGATGCGCCAAAGAGACCTTTACAATAGACCTTGGCGGAGGTCTATTGTATAATAATACATAATAGGTCATATTTAGGGGGGATTTTTTTGAATTTGAAGAAAAAATATATATTAGATTTGAAACCAGGAGATGATGTGGAGGATTTTTTCATGATAAAATCCTTTGCGTCCAAGGTTGCAAGTAATAACAAAAAATATTTTGATTTTACACTATATGATAAAACAGGAGAAATAAATGCAAAATTGTGGGATGTCTCTGAGGAATGCAGCGAGTATAAGGAAGGCAGGATTATTAAAATTAGAGGAAAGGTATCTGAATGGAATGGAACAAATCAGATAAAAATCCTTAAAGTAAGAATATCGACAGAAGAAGACCGGTATGATATAAAAGATTTCATAAAAACGGCACCGGAAGAATCTGAAGAAATGTATAAGTATATATTGGCGAAAGCTGAAAGTATCGAGGATCATCAATTAAAGAAAATCACCCTTGAGTTTTTAAAGAAGCAGGAAAAGGAGCTGTTGTATTATCCTGCGGCTATGAAAAATCATCATTCTATTATGGGAGGGCTTTTGTTTCATATAAAAAGAATGCTTATGATGGCGGAAAACATGTGTTTGGTTTATACAAATCTCAGAAAAGATTTTTTAATATGCGGCGTTATTCTTCACGATATAGCAAAACTATATGAGATGGAATCAAATCAATACGGTATCGTATCAGATTATACAACAGAAGGGTATCTTTTAGGGCACATTGTTCAGGGAATTAAAATGATAGAAAAGGCGGGAGAGACTTTGGGAATAGATGGGGAAAAGTTGCTCATGATAGAACATATGATACTTTCCCATCATAATGAGCCAGAGTTTGGAAGCCCTAAAAGACCAATGTTTCCTGAAGCAGAAATGCTTCATTATCTGGATCAGATAGATGCTCGGATTTACGATATGGAAGAAGCATTAAAGCAAACAAAAGCCGGAAGTTTTTCTGATAAAATATGGACCATGCACAACAGGAAACTATACAAGAGCAAAGAGTGAAGCAGGGGACAGGTTATAGGGAGCAAGGGATGGTTTAAGATCCATACTCTATACTCCATACTCTATAATCCTGTCATTGAGAAGCGACAGCGACGTGGCGATCTCAAAAAGGAAACACAGGTGAAAAATATGATCAGCTTACCTGAAGATGTAAAGTATTTATTAAACACCCTTAAAAATAATGGATATAAAGCCTATGTCGTCGGAGGCTGTGTTCGAGATACTCTTTTAGGGAAAAATCCTAAAGACTGGGACATTACAACAGATGCGATACCGAGAGTAGTGAATTCATATTTTGATAATACCATAGAAGTGGGCAGGCGGTTTGGAACTGTCAAAGTGCTTCTCAATGACAATGATTATGAAATAACTACATTTCGTAGAGACGGTGAATACAATGATTCAAGAAGGCCGGACAAGGTTTTTTTTTCAAAGGAAATTAAAGATGATTTAAGAAGGCGAGACTTTACCATCAATGCAATGGCATACAATCCGGAAACAGGTTTAATAGATTTATTTGACGGTCGGAAACATCTTATACAGCAAAAGATTATGTGTGTAGGAAATGCAGGTGAAAGATTTTGCGAAGATGCCTTAAGGATATTAAGGGGAATTCGGTTTGCATCACAGTTTCAGTTCAAAGTAGAACAGAAAACTTACGAAGCTATGATAAAGAATAAAGAAAGACTCAATGATATCAGTGCTGAAAGGATTCAACAGGAGCTCAATAAAATACTTTTATCCTCTAAGCCTTCTGTTGGAATTTCATTAGCGGATCAGACAGGTATATTAAAAACCCTGTTCCCTGGTTGCAAAGAAAACCTTTGTAAGGAGGAAGATTTTAAAAGAATAGATTCTCTGGAGCCCGATTTGTTGCTTCGACTCACAGGGATTCTGCAGTTATTGACAAATGATGCAAACATACATAGTATGGAGACAAGCCGGACTATTTTAAAAAGGCTGAAATATGACAGAAAAACAGTCGCTCGAGCCGATTCTCTTTTAAATGCATGGGCACGTATTTCCAATGTGGACTCATCTCTTGAACTAAAAGGTTTGATCAGAGAAGTTGGAAAAGAAGATACAAGCCTTTTACTAAAGCTTTATGAAGCAGAACCCTATAACAAGAGACATGCTTTTTTTTTGAAAGAGTTATATGAAGGCATTTTGGACAGGGCGGAACCTATTGATTATCAAGATTTGAATATAAGTGGAAAAGATTTGATTCAAGAAGGCTTCCGAGGGCGTGAAATCAGAGAAACCATAGAAATGCTTATTAACACCGTTCATAATAATCCGGATAAGAATAAAAAAGAAGTTCTGCTTGAGTTGATAAAAAATATGAAAAACAGGTAAACAGGTGTTGTATGGAAGAAAAAAGAGGACAGTTGGTTGAGATTATATATTTGAATAAGGATAATGGCTATCTGGTAGGCGTTTTTCAGACAGACGAGGATGAAATAAATGTTGTTGGCTATATGCACGGCGCAGTTAAAAAAGGAGGGATATATAGGTTAACAGGAGAATGGAAAATACATGCTTCTTATGGAGAGCAATTCCATTTTGATGAATATATGGAGGAAATGCCGGAAAGCGAAGAAGCCATTGAAAGTTATTTGGGATCAGGTATATTAAAAGGAATCGGTCCCAAGATTGCTGCGTGTATTGTAAAAAAGTTTGGCAAAGATACCTTCAGAATCATTAAAGATAATCCCAAAAGATTGACAGAGGTTGAAGGTATAGGATCTGTAAAAGCAGCAGCTGCTGCTGAAGCTTTCAATGACCACAGAGAGCTGATGGATATTACCATGTTTTTGCATAAATACGGTATTCAGGCTTCATATGCTGTTAAGCTATATAGAATATATAAGGAAAAAACCATCGAAATTATAAAAGAAAATCCTTTCAGGTTGGTAGAAGATGTTTTTGGGATAGGATTCAGGACAGCTGATACCATTGCAAAAAAAATGGGAATTAGCAAAGAGTCTCCTTTAAGGGCTGCCTCAGGCATTAAATATATGCTGAATTACTATGCAGGAGAGGGGCATACATTTGTACCGGCTGAATATTTCTCCGAGAAAACTGCAGGCATATTGGATGTTGCCAAAGAGCAGATATTTGAACTTATGACTACACTGGCTTTAGAGGGTGAGATTCACCTGGAGAATCTGGAGAATCGTACGGTTGTTTCTGCTATGCCATATTTTTATGCGGAGACGAATGCCTGCAAGAACTTAATTAAGCTTTTGAAGGCAGAACTCAAACCTATTCAGGCAGATATGGAAGAGCTTATTAGAATTACTGAAAATGAATTAAACATTGAGTTGGCGGACAACCAGAAAAAAGCTGTTAAGGAAGCTTTGACCAATGGAATATTTGTGATAACAGGGGGGCCTGGAACAGGAAAGACCACTACCATAAACAGCTTGATACATATATTTAACCGATATGGCATGAAGACAGCGCTTGCAGCACCAACAGGACGTGCCGCAAAGAGGATAACAGAGACTTCGGGATATGAAGCTAAGACCATTCATAGGCTGCTTGAGTATTGTTTTTCTGAAGATGAAGCTACAATGCGGTTTAATAAAAATGAAGAGAACACTTTGGATGTAGATGTTATTATTATTGATGAAATGTCCATGGTGGATATTTTGTTGATGAACGGCCTGTTAAAAGCCATAGTGCCTGGAACCCGTTTAATTCTTGTGGGAGATGCCGATCAATTGCCCTCGGTAGGAGCAGGCAATGTCTTGAGAGATATTATCGAAAGCGAAGTAATTCCTTTTGTACAACTCAATGAGATTTTTAGGCAAGCCCGTGAAAGTCTGATTGTGGTGAATGCCCATAGGATAAATAAAGGAGAATATCCGGATTATAACGAGAAAGAAAAAGATTTCTTTTTTTTACGGAAAAATAATGATACCCAAATACTTGAGACAATAAAGGCTTTAAGTTATCAGAGGTTACCCGATTATTATAAAGATTGCGACCCTATAAGGGATATACAAATATTGACACCCGGAAGAAAAGGCCTTTTAGGGA
>CAZKKX010000010.1:0-31333 GCA_964553505.1 uncultured Eubacteriales bacterium
TTTTTCTTTTTCTTTTTAATTTTCCTTAAATATATTATTTTACCAAACCACTTTTTTTATACAGATGGTTTTAATATATATAAAACTAATGTTAAATTTCGATAATTTTTTTATAAATAAAAGGTCGCAATCGCTGACCTTTTATTATATTTCTATCTATTAAATTGTTCATATTTTTTTTCTCGTGATAAAATGCTTCGAGAATAAGTTGTTTCATATGTATGATGAGCTTCATAATACTTTTTTAGATTGTATGGTCCTCTATTGTATTCCGATAGTATCCTGTTTATATCATCTCCATAAGCTTCTTGCAAAAGATGGATATAAGCTGCTCCCAATCCAATATTGTAATCGGCTTCAAATATTTCATCCGGATTATACTCAATGTTTAGTTCTTCTCCAAAAACTTCTACCAACCATTTTTCCGTTGATGGTATAATTTGAAGAAAGCCTCTATCCCTATGCGTTCCGATGCAATATTGGTCAAAGTTGCTCTCAAGTTCTATCATTGCCAAAAGTAACGATGGTCTTATGTTGAATTTCCTTGAATATGCAACAAGGACATACGCCGTATCAAAATCAAGAGGGGTGTCTAATTCAATATCAGAAATAAGCTGAACATCATCCTCCTGATCTAATGTCACGTATTTTTGTCGTATTAGTTCCGGAGTCACTTCTGTACTCTCCTGCTCCTCAGATTGAGTTTCTGTGACAGCAGGTTGGTATGCTAATATACTGGTTTTCATTAATAACACAAATAATGAAATAAATACCAAAATACAGAATAATCTGTAATAATTATTTTTTTGTATTAGTTCCACAATATCCTTCCTTCCTTAAATAAATAATAGGCATATATGCCTATATGCCTATTATTTCCAATCTACAAGATTTTAACACATAATTTTTTTCTGTCAAACAAAAAAGAATAATCCAAACAATTCCGAAAATTCAAACAAAAAAAGAAGACTGTTAGAACAGCACTGTGACTGCATTAACGCCTTCTTTAACTTATTATACTCTTAATCCTAATTTTTAACTTAATTTTTCGGGATACTTTTCTATTGTCATTGCATCTTTTATTTCATCCAGCCTCTGTAATGCATAATTATTATACATTACAGCAAGCGCCTCATTGTAAATGTCATCCAAAGACGGTAGCTCATTGATTTTATCAGTTAATTTGATAATGTGATATCCATGCTGAGTTTGAACAATATCGCTGATTTCACCTACCTCTAAAGCAAATGCCGCATCTTCAAAAGGTTTAACCATTCTTCCTTTTGAAAAATATTCTAAATCTCCTCCACTTTGGGCCGATCCGTCAATGGAGTACTCTTTAGCCAATTCTTCAAAACTTTCTCCGGACTTCAGTTTTTGTTGTATTTCCTGGGCTTCTTCCTCGGTCTTTACCAGAATGTGACTTGCTCTCACCTGGTCTAAAAAGAAATCGTCTTTATTATTATTATAATACTCTTGGACTTCAGTTTCAGGATCTTCTATTTCTTCTATGATGGTATTACTAAACTTCTCTACATAAAACTGGTCGGAAATTACCTGTTTTAAAAACTCATCACTAATGCCATTTTCCTTCAAGAACTTTTGTGCATCGTCATTCTCTTTAATAGAATCCTGGTACGCATTGTACTGCATTTCCATTTCCTCTGTATCAATTTGAATATTATTTTGGTTCAAATAATCCTTCATAATTTCTAATTCAACAATTTTATCCAATACCTCGCTCTTCAACTGTTTTATCTCGGCATTATTCTCTCCGGAATCCGGTTTAGTACCGGTAAGAAGTAAGTAGTAATTGCTGAATTGACCGTAAGTAACTGTTCTTTCATTTATTTTAGCTACGACATCTTCTTCAGATGGTGTACAAGCCGTAATAGGTAATATTAATAAATAAATTAGTGTAAATATAATTAACTGTCTTTTTATCATTTGCATGCTCCTTTCAGTATACATGATTTATCGACTTTACTATTATATAATACTTTTCCCCATTGATAAACTGTTATCAATTATTATTTTCTCAGAGATGTCTTTTATTGATGCTTTTAATCGTTTTGATTAAACCGCCTCTCACTGCTATGCAATTCAATTATTTCCTCCATAAAAAGAATAAGTTCGTTTAGTCGACTATTAAATTGTCTATAGGAAAATTTAATAAATGGTCTTTCCCCGGCATTTATGTGTATTCTTGTTCCATATTTCAAAGCCAATCCATTAATTAAATATGGCTTTAATACATTATTTTCATGAAACTCAAAAGTAATACGTCCTTTGTCTTCTCTTATACGAGAAATCCCTGCCACCTCCGCAAGGAATTTTATATAGGCAATTTTTATTAAATTATACATCTCCACAGGAAACTCACCAAATCTATCAACCAGTTCATCTTCAATTTCAGGCATTTCATCTTTTGAACGAATAGAAGCAATTCTTTTATACACTTCTACTTTGGTGATTTCATCCTGTATATACTGTTTCGGGATATAAGCATTTGTTTCAATTTCTATTGAAACTTCATCATGTCGTATAAAAGTTTCGCCTTTCAATTCTCTGACGGTTTCATCCAACAATTTGCAGTAAAGTTCATATCCTATCGTCACCAAATGCCCATGCTGCTCAACACCTAACAAATTGCCTGCTCCACGGATTTCCAAATCTCTCATGGCGATTTTAAATCCGGATCCGAATTCAGTAAACTCTTTAATGGCTTTTAATCTTTTCTCAGACTGTTCAGTCAGAACTTTATCCTTCTGATAAGCAAAATAAGCATAAGCCATTCTGTTGGACCTTCCAACTCTTCCCCTCAACTGATAAAGCTGAGAAAGGCCAAACTTATCTGCATCATATATAATAATTGTATTGGTATTTTGAATATCTATGCCGGATTCAATAATTGTTGTGCATACAAGAACATCATATTTTCTATTCATAAATGATATCATAATATTTTCAAGTTCTTTTTCATTCATCTGTCCATGTGCAACAGCAATTGAAACATCCGGAACCAATTCCTGCAAATGAGCGGAAATACGGCGAATACCTCTTACTCTGTTATATACAAAGAATACCTGTCCGCCTCTCTCATATTCTCTTATAATTGCCTCTTTAATTATTTCTTCTTCATATTCTATAACAAAAGTCTGAACCGGAAATCTCTCTTCAGGAGGATCTTCAATCGTACTCATATCACGCAAGCCTATAAGCGACATGTGCAGGGTCCTTGGAA
Source organism: uncultured Eubacteriales bacterium (assembly GCA_964553505.1). Taxonomy (GTDB): domain Bacteria; phylum Bacillota; class Clostridia; order Peptostreptococcales; family JAAYPU01; genus JAENZQ01. Next base: position 3,245 of record CAZKKX010000010.1, read on the forward strand.
TAGGAGTAGCCGACAAGGTTAATACATCTACATTTTTCTTCATTCTTTTAATTACTTCTTTGTGCTGTACACCAAATTTCTGCTCCTCATCAATAATCAATAGTCCAAGATCTTTGAATTTAATATCCTCAGACAGAAGCCGATGTGTCCCAACTAAAATATCAATGCTGCCGTCTTCAACTTTTTTTATAATCTGCCTTTGTTCTTTATCTGTTCTGAACCTGCTTAACATCTCAATGTTAAATGGAAATTTGCCAAATCTCTCCCTAAATGTTGTATAATGCTGATTAGCCAATATAGTAGTCGGAACCAAAACAGCTGCCTGTTTACCATCAACAACGCATTTGAACACTGCTCTTGCTGCAACTTCTGTTTTTCCATATCCTACATCTCCGCAAAGGAGTCTGTCCATTGGAATATCTTTTTGCATGTCTCTTTTGATTTCTTCTGCACATTTCAATTGATCACCGGTTTCTTCATAGGGAAAGGCATCTTCAAATTCTGTTTGCCAGGTAGTGTCCTGTGAAAAAGAATAGCCTTTTGAAGAGTTCCGGATCGCACTTAATTGAAGAAGTTCTTTTGCCATATCAACAATAGCACCTTTTGCTTTTGCCTTTGTTTTCTTCCATTCACCACTGCTTAGTTTGTTGATTCTCGGTATGCCGCTATCTGCTCCGATGTATTTTTGTACTAAGTTCATTTGTTCAACCGGCACATACAACATATCTTCTCCGGCATATTTTATCTTAAAATAATCCTTTTTTGTCTTTTGTATGTCCAATTGCTCTATTCCCAAATATCTTCCTATCCCATGGTTTTCATGAACCACATAATCACCCGGTTTTAAATCTGTAAAGGCTTTAATAGGTTTTGCATCTTTATTTACAGGTTTACTTCTTCGAATTTTAGCATTGGCAAAAATATCCGAATCGGTTATCATCACAATTTTTTCTTCTTGATATTCAAATCCGGTACTTAAACTTCCTTCACCAACAACAATTTGTCCATGACCCATTGAATTCAAAGAAGAGGTATACAGTATACAATTTTGATGGTTCCTTTCTATAAACTCCTTTATATTGCTCATTCTTTCTTTTGTAGAACATGTAATAAATATTTGGTACTTTTTGCGTATATATCTTTCCAATTCATCCTTAAACATATCCATTCTGCCTTGAAATGCAGGGATTGACTTCGTAGATATATTCAGAATTCCTAAAAAATTCATATCTGAACTGTTTCTTTTTATAAATGGCGTGAAGAAAAAAACCAATCGCTTTTGAATTATTTGCCTATAATCATTGTAAGAAGGGATAAGATTAAAATCATAAGGGATAACTTCCCCTTTTTCCAGTAGATATTTAAAATCTTCACGGGTCTCATTATAGGTATTTTTAATTTTATCGCTGATTCGGTCAGGATCTTCTATCATGATCAGCGTATCTTTATCCATGTAATCCGGTAAATATTCTACTTTATCATAAAAATAGTTTATATGGTTCTCCAAAATCTGAAGATTAGTTCTGGTATGAACAAATTCCAGAAGCTGATCTTTTTTTTGCTTGAGCTTTTCATTATTTTCAAGTTTTCCAATCTGATCGTCATAATAAGCCTCAATCTTGCAAGCCGCCTTCTTGAAAATCTCTTCGTCAGCAATTAATTCCTGAGAAGGATAAGCGGATAAAGCATAAACATTTTTGATTGATCTTTGTGTCGATGTTTCAAAAACTCTGATAGAATCAACTTCTGTATCAAAAAATTCAATCCTGTAGGGTTCTGATGCATCAACAGGAAAAATATCTACAATACCTCCTCTAATGCTGTATTGCCCTTTTGCTTCTACTTGATGGACTCTTTCATAACCTAAAAGCATCAATTTTTCCTGTAGTATGTCTTGTCTTATATTATCTCCTATCTGCAGATTCAATATGTTCTTTTTAAAAGCTTCTTTCGGCACCATCTTTTTCAAGACACTATCAATAGAAGAGACTATAACTTCAGCCTCCCCTTTCAGAATGTTAATTATGGCATTCAGCCGCTGCTCCAGCAGATTATGGCTCTTTGCATCATACCGAAAAAAAACCGGTTCTTGTCCCGGTATATAGTATATTTTTTTTTCCGTAAAAAATGCAATATCTTCACTAAGCCTTTTCGCTTGACTCTCATTTGAAGTGATTATCAGGCATTGTCGACGGCTATTTTCAGATAAAGAAGCCGCCATATGTGCTAATCTGCTTTCAGAAAAACCGGTAGCATTTATAATACCATTTTTTCTCGTTAAATATGGTTCAAATGATTTTACTACATGAGCATGGCGGGTTTGTCTGACAAAAAATCTTCCAATCATATTATCACCGTTAATCCGTACAAGAAACATATAACAGACTCTCGAATTATTTAATTATATTCATTCATTGCAGTATCTATACTTTTTATAATTAATGCTTCTACTGCTGCACAGGCAGTTTTTATGCTGTCTTCCATTATTTCTATTTCTTCTTTTTTGAAATTTTCCAATACATACGACCTTAATTGAATATTCTCAACCCGTCCAATACCGATACGAATTCTTGGAAATTCATCTGTCATAAGTTCATAAATGATAGAACGCATACCATTGTGTGTACCGGCACTGCCCTTTTTTCTTATTCGAATAGCTCCGGCTTCAATATCTATATCATCATATATAATAATAAGATTATTAATATCTTCTTTATAATATTCCATGATTTCCCTGACACTTCTTCCGCTTAAATTCATAAAAGTCTGAGGCTTTACAATCATTACTTTTTCTCCGTCTATATGACCTTCTCCGATAAGTGCCTTGTGTTTAATTTTGTTTATTTTAATGTTATGCCTGTTAGCAAGATGCTCCACAGCAATAAAGCCGATGTTATGTCGTGTGTTTTCATATTTTCGTCCCGGATTGCCCAATCCCACAATGATATACATTTTTCATCTCCCCGAAATATTAAAAGATATTAGATAATACACTTAATTTTACCTGTTACTATCAAATAATTTGCTGACTGAATCATTGGTATAAATCCGGCTGATGGCTTCGGCAAAAATAGGTGCAACTGATAAAACGCGTATTTTTTTAATCATTTTACTTTTAACAAGGGGTATTGTATTTAAGACAACCAGTTCGTCTATAACCGAATCTTCAATTCTGCCGATAGCCGGTCCGGATAGTACCGGGTGGGTTGCACATGCATACACTTTTTTTGCACCCATTTCCTTTAATGAATTGGCACTGCTTGTAATAGTTCCTGCCGTATCAATCATATCATCTACCAAAATCACATTTTTATCCTTTATATCACCAATAACATTCATAACTTCAGCAACATTTGCCTTTGGTCTTCTTTTATCTACAATAGCAATAGGTGCTTCCAAGTAATTCGCAAAGTTTCTTGCACGGGTAACACTACCTATATCCGGAGATACTACGACAATGTCTTTTAAATTTAAATCAATAAAATATTTAACTAAAATAGGCACACCCAGCAAATGGTCTACAGGTATATCAAAATACCCCTGTATCTGAGATGCATGTAAATCCATGCTCAAAACCCTATTGGCGCCGGAGCTGGTAATAAGATTTGCAACAAGTTTAGATGTGATAGGATCTCTTGCTTTTGTTTTTCTGTCCTGTCTTGCATAGCCATAATATGGCATAACTGCCGTTATTCTGCCGGCTGAGGCTCTTTTCATTGCATCTGTCATGATCAATAGTTCCATGAGATTATTATTAACAGGTTCACACGTCGATTGAATAATATAAACATCTGCCCCTCTTACAGTCTCATTTATATCCACAGATGTTTCGCCATCACTAAAAACACCTACTGCCGAATCGCCTAATTCCTTGCCCATACATAATGCAATCTCTTTAGCAAGATCTTTGTTAGAATTTCCAGCAAACACTTTGATTTCACTACCAAGATTTCTCATTTTTTGTTCTCCTTTAGTTTTTTTCTGTCAACCCATTCCTTGATATGCTTTTGCTTCTCTCTCCCTATACATAGTGCGCCTTCCGGAACTTCCAAGGTGACGGTGGTTCCCGCAGCTACAAACCCTCTTTTATTAACTTTTACCGGTGCAACAAGATTAACGTTACTTCCAATAAAAGCTTCATCCTCAACCTTTACTTTTTGCTTTTCCTTTCCATTATAGTTAACAAAAACTACTCCGCATCCGATATTAACATTTTTGCCTACTTGTGCATCTCCCACATAAGCTAAATGTGAAGCTTTTGTTCCATCTCCTATAACAGAATTTTTTATCTCAACGAAATCCCCAATTTTGACTTTTTCTCCAATATGGCTTCCTGGTCTCAAATATGCAAAAGGACCTATCGTTGTTTCTTTTTTGACCAAGCTATTTATAATAATAGTATTTTGAATTTCAACACTGTCTTCAATGGTTGAATCAACTATTTTACTATTATCTCCAATAATACAATCTTTTCCTATTACGGTATTCCCTTTCAGAGTAACACCTGGATATATAATCGTATCCATACCTATGAATACATCAGAATCTATATAAGAATGTTCCGGGTTTATAAATGTTACACCCTGGTCCATATGTTTTTCAACTATTCTTTTCCGCATTATTGTTTCCGCTTCAGCCAACTGTTTTCTTGAATTAACTCCTAATATTTCTTCTGAGCTTATCAAGTCAAAAGTCTTTACTATATACCCGTTCTTCACGCCTATTTCTATTAAATCCGTTAAGTAATATTCCCCTTGTGTATTGTGCCTGCCGAGTTCGCAAAGATGCTTTTTTAATAATTCTGAACGAAAACAGTAAATTCCTGAATTAATTTCATTGATCTTTCGTTGGTCTTCATCTGCATCTTTCTCTTCTACAATTTTTATTAGTTCGCCATTCAATCCCTTAACAATTCTACCATAACCAAACGGTCTTTCAACATTTGCAGTAAGAACAGTAATGTCCGCTTGGCTATTTTCATGAAATCCCATTAAAGAATGAAGAGTGTCCCTTCTTATTAGCGGCATATCGCCGCAAAGAATAACAACATTCCCTTCATCATGTATTTTTTCTTCAGCCATTTGTACCGCATGTCCGGTCCCTAATTGTTTTTCTTGAAACACAAAACTAACATCAAGATCATTAATGCACTTTTTCACGTCTTCCCAGCCATTCCCAATAACTACTGTGATATCGTTTATGTTTGAAGCTTTAACTTCCTCAACAACACGTTTTATCATGCTTTTCCCGCATACTTCATGTAGTACTTTCGGAACTCTCGATTTCATGCGTGTCCCTGCTCCGGCTGCTAAAACAACCGCCGAGTTTACCATATTATGCACTCCTATCCTTTTTTACTAAGCACTTCTCATATATTTCCATTTACAACTCTTAAATATGTAAAACTCTCAAAACAGCTCTTTTAACGAGTTTATAAGGTTTTGACTTTATTCTTAATTAACCATAATTAGTATATCATTTTTAATCTTCTTCTAAAAGAGTTTAAAAAAAGAAACCTCTATTTTGAGGTCTCTCCCTTAGTAATTTTGTTATTTAATCTGCTCTATTCTTCAGCACCGGCTAAAATGCCAATTTCTGAATCGAGCATTTCGGATTTTGCTCTATCGTATTCACTGAATATTGCTTCTTTGATTTTATTCCTTGTGTCGGAATTTAAAGGATGGGCAATATCTCTATAATCTCCCTCTCCCATCTTTCTACTTGGCATTGCAATAAACAAGCCATTCTGTCCCTCGATTATCTTAATGTCATGAACAACAAATTCATCATCGAAGGTAACAGACACAATTGCTTTCATCTTACCATCATCGCTTACCTTTCTTACTCTTACATCAGTTACTTTCATACTGGCTCACCACCTTTCTTTCAGCCATCCTTTAATGTTATAAAATATATGGAAACAAAAACACGAATTTTTTGTTATATTCTCCACATTTCGAAAATATCCTTCTTTTTTTTGTAAGTTTATAGATAGTAATTGGGATAAACTTGAATGTTTTTGCTTTCAATATCCACTTTATCAATGGAAATTAAGGAAATATAATCTTTTACTAATTTCTTTTCCGGTTTTTTTGTTGAAATCAATACACCAATTCCGACAACCTCTATTTCAAATTCCGTCAAAATATCCACTATACCTCTGGCAGTTCCTCCGCCTTTCATGAAATCATCTATTACAATGGCCCTGCTTCCCTGTTTAACAGCTCTTTTTGACATGGACATTTTTTGTATTCTGTCAGTAGACCCTGATATGTAGTTAATACTGACTGTTGAACCCTCTGATACTTTACTGTCTCTTCGCGCAACCACAAGAGGAAGGTTCAAAGCATCTGCCGTCATAACAGCCAGGGGAATCCCCTTTGTCTCTACTGTAACAACATAATCGGCCTTCTTATCAGAAAACCAAGTAGCAAAAACTTCCCCTGCTCTCTTGATGATGGAAGAATTAAACATAATATCCGAAGTGTATAAAAAACCACCTGCCAAAATCCTATTTTCGTCTTTCAATTTTAAACATAGCTCGTCCATCAAAAACTTCGTATCATCTTTTGAAACACATGGAATATATTTTACGCCGCCGGCCGCTCCTGAAAGTGTTACTATTTTTCCAAGCTTCATGTTTTCCATTATTCTCTTTGCAATAACGATATCTTCACTGATGCTGGATTTGGCAGAGTCAAATTTATCTGTAAAAAAATTGAGCGTAAATATCGTATTCGGATTTGAACTTAATATTTTAATCATAGCACCGATTCTTTCGTTTCTTTTCATTCTCCTCCTCCGAAAAACCTTTTTCTTATATAATACTATATCTTTTATTTTATTCTTTTTGAATATTTTGTCAATTGCCTTTGCTATACAACAGTGTATAATCTATAAAGTATGTGGGAAATATCATTTTGATATTGACAATAAATACATATAAATCATACTATATAATAATGATAACCCTTATACGACAAATTGAAAAATTGAACTTAATAAATGATCCGGCTTCGTTAGGAGGTATTTTACATGAACCATAAGCGAAACAACAAGCATTTTCACTGTATTGGAATAGGCGGTATTGGACTTAGTGCAATAGCTGAAATACTGTTGGCAAAAGGATATAATGTATCCGGCTCCGACATAAAGGATTCTGAAATAACCCAAAACTTAAAAAAACACGGTGCCACCATTTACATAGGACATGATCCGTCCAATATTTCAGGATGTGACACAATCATATATACTGCTGCCGTTTCTGAGGATAATCCTGAGTTAACGGCTGCCAGAAAAGCGAATATTCCAACCTTTTCCCGTGCCGAAATGCTGGGTCATATTATGCGGGATTATTCACATAATATTGCTGTTTCCGGGACACATGGAAAAACAACCACCACTTCCATGATTTCTCTAATACTTGAGGAAAGTCTTCTGGATCCGACGATTTTAGTAGGTGGAAAACTGAATCATATTGGTGGAAATGTTAAAATTGGAAACAGCCCCTTTTTAATAACTGAAGCCTGTGAATATATGGATAGTTTTTTAAAGCTAAATCCAAAAAACGAAGTAATTTTGAACATTGACTCCGATCACTTGGACTATTTTAAAGATATTGATCATATTGTAAAATCTTTTCAGAAATTTGCAGACCTTGTTCCCTATAATGGCTTTATTGTTGCCTACAGCGCCAATGCCTTTGTTAAGAGTATCATAAGCAATGTCTCATGCAAAACCGTCACTTTTGGCTTTGATGACAGCTGTGATTATTATGCAAATCATATAAAATTTAACTCCGAGGGCATGCCCGGATTTGATGTGTTTTGTTCAGGCACAGCACTATGTCATATCCAACTTTCCATCCCCGGAGAACATAATATCAACAATTCCCTTGCTTCCATTGCATGCTGCCATACTTTAGGAGTATCTATAGAAGTCATAGCTAAAACCCTTAATAGTTTTAAAGGAACCAAAAGACGGTTCGATATTATAGGCATCACACAGGAAAATATAAAAATTGTAGATGACTATGCACATCATCCTGAAGAGATAAAAGCTACCTTAAACGCATGCAAAAATGTGCCTCATAATAAACTATGGTGCGTATTTCAGCCTCATACTTATACAAGAACAAAAGCACTTTTCAAAGAGTTTTCCGAAGCTTTTGATTTGGCTGACGGTGTTATCATTACCGATATTTATGCCGCACGAGAAAAAAACATCTATCAAATTGATGCATCCCATTTAGTTCAAGAAATCAAAGAAAACAATCTCGGGAAAAAAGACGTTTATTATATCTCTGACTTTGAAGATATTGCGGATTTTATTATAAATAAAACTGGGTCAAAAGATTTGGTCATCACCATGGGCGCAGGGGACGTTTACAAAGTGGCAGAAAGGATTATGGAGAAGACGAACAGAGAAATGAAAGAATAAAAAGATAATAGATAAGAGTTTAGGTAAAGTTTTGTATATTTAAAAAAATATACAAAACTTTTTATTTTGCTATCAATTATTTTTTATCTTATCCATTTTGCCGGTAGGCGATCTTGCCGTCTATTATGGTCATTTTTACTCTACTTTCTATATCAAAGGGGTGTCGGTCCCATATGACAATATCCGCATCCTTACCTTCACGAAGGCTTCCTATTCTATCTTCTACACCGAGTATCTCTGCGGGGTAAATGGTAATAGCTTTCAAAGCTTCTTCCCTATCCAAACCTGCCTTTGCAGCCAAGGCTGCACATAAAGATAAATATTGAATTGGAATCACACCATGATCTGTCATAATAGCAATTTTAATCCCTGCCTTATTAAGTATGCCTGGCGTATCAAAGGTCAAATTTCTAAGTTCTACTTTGCTTCTCTCTGAAAAAGTCGGTCCAACAATAGCCGGATACCCTTCTTCTTTCAGATAGTCTGCAATCAGGTGCCCTTCAGTGCAATGATCCAATGTCATTTCCAAATCAAATTCCTTTGCAATGCGAATAGCTGTAAAAATATCGTCTGCTCTATGAACATGTGCTTTCAAAGGTATTTCTCTTTTTAGAAGCGGAAGTAATACTTCGTACTGCATGTCAAAGTCAGGGTGTTTATCTTCATTATCCGATTCCTTATTATTAAGATATTCCTTTGCTTCCATAAGTGTTTCTCTCAGTATGGCCGCAGTCGCCATTCTTGTCATAGGTGTTTTATGCTGGTCCCCATACACTCTTTTGGGATTCTCGCCAAAAGCACATTTGATTGCTGCAGGTTCCTTAACAATCATATCATCTATTCTCCGCCCAAAGGTTTTGATAACTGCAAATTGACCTCCAATCACATTTGCGCTTCCCGGACCTGTGGCAGTAGCAGTTACTCCTGCTTGATATGCATCCTTAAAAGATCTGTCCATTGGATTTATCGCATCTATTGCTCTGAGATGAGGCGTTATGGGGTCCGTAGACTCATTGCCGTCTGCTCCCTCAATATCAATTCCATCTTCCCACATACCTAAATGGCTGTGTGCATCGACAAATCCCGGCAATACCATATAACCCTCTGCCTCAATTACTTTTTCATCAGGATAATTTATTAGATTATCAGAAATCTCTTTAATTTTACCGTCTTTTATCCGTATACAACCATTTTTATAGTTCTTACCCTCCATTGTAAATATTGTTGCATTTTTTATCAGAATCATTTTACCACCTCCTATGATATCAGATCTATGATCTATGATTTATATGATGTAAGATTTATGATTTATGATTAATGGTCTATGGTTATTCTTCTTCCATGATTCTAATGATGTCCTCTGCTTTCTCTATGATGTAATCGGGGTTTTCTATCATGTATTCTTCTTCGGAAAGCTCACTCCATGTAACAATTGCCGACTTGACTCCCGCATTATGAGCACATTTAATGTCAAATAAACTGTCTCCTATCATGAGTGTTTGTTCAGGTTTGCTTTGCAGCTTTTCCAATGCCATATTAATAGGTTCCGGATGTGGTTTATGCTTCTTAGTGTCATCTGCAGTAATAATGCAATCAAAGTAATTTAAAATATTATACTTTTTTAACCCGCGTACAGTAGTATTTCTGAGTCTTGATGTCACGACCCCGAGTTTATAACCCTTATTAAACAACCTAATGGTCACTTGATCCATACCCGGAAAAACATCAATAAGGTTTTCAAAGCTATCATATTGAAACTCTCTGTAGATTCTTATGGCTTCATCCGTCGGGATTTCAAATTCTCTTTCCATGGTAACAGCAAGTGGTTCTCCAAAAGATTTTACTATATAGTCCCTATCTTTTTCTATCCCTGACACGGTTTTATAAGTATGTTGAAAAGATTGCACAATAAGATTATTCGTATCCAGAACTGTTCCGTCCAAATCAAAAAGTACTGTATTAATTTTCATTACTACACCTCATTACTTAGATTTTTCATACTTAAAGATACTCTCTCTCTTTCATTATCTATACCAATAATTTTAACTCGAATATTATCTCCCACACTAATAATATCTGTAGGGTGCTTTATATAACGATCACTTATTTCTGAAATATGTACCAATCCGTCATTTTTAATTCCTATATCTATAAAGGCTCCAAAATCTACTACATTTCTAACCGTTCCATTAAGTTCCATATCTATTTTTAAATCTTCGAATTTTAATATATCACTTCTGAATACAACCTGTGGCATTTCTTCTCTGGGATCTCTTCCAGGTTTTATAAATTCTTTTACCATATCTTCAAGAGTAAGCAGACCGATGTTCAATTCCACGGCAATTATTTTTAAATTATAAAGTATTCTTTCTTCTTTTGAAGGAGGCATTTGTTTTTTTGCCACAGCTTTTTTTATTTGTTCCAACTCCTGAAGATTTTTTATTATTTTTGGTTTCATCTCAGATGCCCCAGAAACTGCTTCAGAATAATCCATTATTTTTTCTTCTATCATTTTATTGCCGCCTTTTTGAAGGCTTTCTTTTTCTATTCCCAATAGTGACATTAATTGTTCCGCGGATTCATAAGATTCCGGATGCACTGCTGTTGCATCTAAAGCATTCTCCCCATCTATAACTCTTAAAAACCCGGCACATTGTTCAAATGCTTTGTCTCCTAATTTGGATACTTTTTTTAATTCTGCTCTTTTTTTAAACTTACCTTTCTCCTCCCTGTATTTAACAATATTTTTTGCTATAGCTGTGTTGATCCCTGAAATATACTTGAGCAAAGAAGGAGAAGCGGTATTTAAATCAACACCTACCCTATTTACACAGTCCTCCACTACATTGGTTAAAGCTTCATCTAACATAGATTGGTTGACATCATGTTGATATTGACCCACTCCAATATGTTTCGGATCAATTTTAACCAACTCTGCTAATGGGTCCTGCATCCGGCGTCCGATAGATAATGATCCTCTTGTGGTCACATCAAGATCCGGATATTCTTCTGTGGCTAATTTTGATGCAGAATACACAGATGCCCCCGCTTCACTAACAATAGTAAAATGTACATTTTTATCAATTTCTTCTATGGTTTCTGATACGAAATGTTCTGTTTCACGAGATGCAGTCCCATTTCCTATGGCAACAATATCTATATTATATTTATTTATCAAGCGCTTTATAACTGTTTTCGATTTCTCTACTTCTTTTTGAGGTGGATTTGGATAAATGGTTGTATATTCCAACAGTTTGCCTGTTTCATCCAAGACTGTAATTTTGCATCCAGTTCTAAAACTGGGATCAATGCCCATCACCTTTACATTGCTTACAGGAGGTGACATAAGAAGCTTTTCCGTATTTTTCGCAAATATTTTAACTGCTTCTTTCTCAGCTCTTTCTGAAAGTATGTTTCTTATTTCTCTTTCTATTGAAGGTGCAATAAGCCTTTTATATGCATCTTCAATAGCTTTTTCGATTAAACCGGTGGATTCCGCATGGGGATGGATGATTACATTTCTTTTCAGCTTGATGAAAATCTCTTGTGATGGTGCATGTACTTTTACTTTAAGTTTCTTTTCTTTTTCTCCTCTGTTTAAAGCCAATATCCTATGATTTGGAATTTTTGAAATAGACTCGGAATATTCATAATACATTTCAAAGACTGTTTTTTCTTCTGCATCAACTGCTTCAGATACAATTGTACCTTGTTCCAAAGTCAATTTTCGTATTTCTTCTCTGAATTGAGGATTATCTGAAACCAGTTCGGCTATAATATCCATACCACCGGCAATGACTTCTTCAATGGTATTAACTTCTTTTTCTTCGCTCAAAAAAGATTTAGCATAATCATTTATAGTATCATTATCCATTTCCTGTTCCAATAAAGTAAGTGCAAAAGGTTCCAGCCCTTTTTCTTTCGCCTTCGATGCCCGAGTCCTCTTCTTCTGTTTATAAGGTCGGTATAAATCTTCCACTCTTTGAAGGACCTGAGCTGAAGATACATCATTTTCCAATTGTTCAGTCAGTTTTCCTTGTTCGTCAATCAGTTTTATAACTTCTTGCTTCCTTTCCTCAAGATTTCTCAGGTATTGAAGGCGCTCATGAAGGTCTCTCAGTATCACATCTGACAATCCCCCTGTCATTTCTTTACGATATCGGGCAATAAAAGGAATGGTATTGCCGTCATCTATCAGTTGAATAGTGCTTTCAACCTGCGAAGCTTTAATTTGAAATTCTTTGGCAAGTTGTTGTATTATCATTTTTCCCTCCTTGTGAAACCTTAAAGAATTGAAACAGTTTTAATCCTTTAAAAGTATATCTTTTATTCGTCTCGCCATCTGATCCTTTTCTGTTATTGTATGATGTCGTATCTCCTTTTTCTCCAAATTCCTTAAAGCCTTAGGAATACCGCTCCCTGTCATCTGCTGTAGTTTTTCGATTAAATGAAACTCCGATCCCTGTATTTCAGGTGCGATTGCATCCATTACACTATTGGTAAATTTATAAGGGCTTGCCGTTGATGCTATAATCGTAGGAGTATTATCCCCGGTTTCTCGCTTATACTTCAGATAAACATTATACCCTACGGCAGTATGCGTATCTATCAGATAGGACTCTTTCTGATACATTTCTTTGATCGCCTTTAGAGTACTCTTTTCATCCGCATAACCTCCCGTGAATATTCTCATTTCATCTTTCATATATTTCGGCAATTCATATTTTTTTTCTTTTTCAAGTTTTTCCATTAATGCTTTGATTTCATAAGTCTTTCCTTCGCTGATATGAAACAGAAGTCTTTCAAGATTGCTTGAAATCAGAATATCCATAGAAGGTGAATTAGTAACATGAAAATCTCTGTTAATGTCATATACACCCGTATTCAAGAAGTCTGTCAACACTTTATTACGATTGGAAGCACAAATAAATTTATTAACAGGGATACCCATTTTATACGCGTAGTAAGCTGCTAATATATTCCCAAAATTTCCTGTAGGGACTACAATATTTACTTTATCTCCTTGCTGGATTTTGTTTCTTTCCAATAATTTTACATACGCATATACGTAATAAACTATTTGAGGAATCAACCGTCCAATATTGATAGAATTGGCAGAAGAAAGCATAAATCCTTCCTTTTGTATACTTTCATTAAATAGTCTATCGCTGAATATTTTTTTCACACCGTTTTGAGCATCATCAAAATTACCTTTCAAAGCTATGACATGTGTGTTTTGTCCTTTCTGGGTGACCATCTGCCTTTTCTGTATTTCACTGACCCCTTGTGAAGGATAGAAAACAATAATTTCCGTGTTTTCAACATTTGCAAACCCTTCAAGAGCTGCCTTTCCCGTATCTCCTGAAGTAGCGGTAAGGATCACAATCTTTCTGTTTTCCTTTTCCTTTTTCAAAGCAGTTGTCAATAAGTGAGGTAGAATCGAAAGGGCAATATCTTTAAAAGCAGCCGTTTTACCATGGTATAGCTCTAAAAAGAAAACACCTTCTTTTTCTACAAGCGGAACGATCTCTTCAGTCTCAAATTTTTCGTCATAAGCTTTTTCAATGGCTTCATGGATTTCATTATTGGTGAAATCATCTAAATATTTTGAAAGGACTTCATACGCAATGGAAGCATAATCTTTTCCAATTAATTGAGAAATATCCTGGCCTAAAACCGGTAAACGATCAGGAACAAAAAGCCCCTTATCCATAGCAATTCCCTGAATAATTGCCTGTGCGGCACTTTTTCTTTCCAGACTACCCCGAGTGCTGATATATTGAATCATTATTTCACCTCTGTTCATTAATTATTTGTTATCTTAATTAGATTCAAACTCCCTAAAAAGTTTCAATTCTATTCAATCTTTCGGTGTCATTTTACCAAAAAAATGAATACTTTATATTAGAAACTACTTAAAAAGTATTAAACACATAAAAACATATGTTAAGGTCTTACTAAAGCGATGAAAAATATTTGCCGGTAGCTCTGTCTCTGTACAATGAGCTGTTCTGCAAGCCCTATTTGTCCGTATTCACATTCATGAAATGTGTTGAATACTTTAAAAGTAAATAAAATAAAGTGCAGGTGATATTATGGCTGATACAGCTTGTGATGGCGTATACGGTGGCGCAGATACCAGTTTACTCTTTTTCTTTCTACTTCTTGTCGTAATATTCTGTAACTACTGTTATCGCTACTAAGGAATTGACTTACTACGACAGCTCCATTATGGAGCTGTTTTCCTATTCATTTACTTTAAAAATACCGTTAATATTTCTCCTAAAGCTTTTATTCCTTTTACTATTTTTTCTTCCGACATATTTGAATAATTCATTCGAAATTCATTTTCTTTTCCATTTTTTGAATAAAAAGAACCGCCGGGAACAAAAGCTACTTTCTTTTTTAATGCCAACTCTAACAGTTCTCTTGCGTTCTTACCTTCAGGAAGCTGAATCCATGCAAAAAGACCTCCTTTTGGCCTATTAAACCTAACAGTTTCGGGAAAATATTCTTCCATTGTTTTCAAAGCCAAATCTCGGCGTTTTCGATAAAGCTCTATAATCTGACATATATGCTTATCAAGGCTGAATTTTTCCAAATACATGTCAATCATTCTCTGATTTATGGAAGATGAGCTTAAATCGATACTTGGTTTCAACAGCATATATTTCTCAATCATTTGCTTCTTCGTACATATCCATGCAACCCGAAATCCAGGACAGAATATTTTTGAAAAAGATCCGCAATTTATTACTTGTCCGTTTTCATCCAACGAAATAAGAGGCGGTCTGTCCATTTCGTCATATGCTATATCCGAATATGCAGAATCCTCCAAGACCGCAATATCATAATGCTTTATAACACTCATAAAATCTTTACGCCTTTCTGCAGTCCAACACCTGCAGGTAGGATTCTGAAAGTCAGGTATCACATATGCCAGTTTGATTCTATCTCCATATTCTCTAACCTTCTCCTCCAAAGCTTCCGGAATAATACCGTCCGAATCAGTAGGTACTTCCAAAAATTCAGCGCCATAAGCCTTGAATATATTTAGTGCACCTAAATAAGAAGGCGTCTCGCATAAAACCATGTCTCCTTTATCAATAAACAGCATTCCGCTCATATCCAATGCCTGCTGTGAACCACTGGTAATAATGACCTCATCCTCGGTCAATGAAGTTTTATACTTGTTATTCATCCTATTTGCTATTTTCCCTCTCAAAGGTAAAAATCCGCTGGTGGAGCTATAGCTTAACGCTTCCTGTCCATATGATTCCAGCACAGCCAAAAATGATTCTCTAATCTCTTCCAACGGGTAAGTCTCAGGAGAAGGAAACCCTCCGGCAAAAGAAATCATTTCAGGATCAGCAGCAAATTCCATAAGTCTGAGAAGCTCCTTATCCTCCATCTTTTTCATACGTTTTGATAGTCTCATTTATTATCACCTCTTTTTTTATAAACAGCATATCCGGATACCCTCAGACTTTTTCCATCTTAGTTTTTAATGGTATTTAAACATGTACCGAACATATGCTTGTCTTGTCAGAATTTAAATATTCTTTTACTTTCTGAATCTTGCAAATAATCAAGTGATACTATGCGATAAAATTCCTTCGGATTCTGCACAAACCTGATTTTCTTTGGAACTCCATATGAAATTAGTTAAGTAGGATCTGTTCCCTAATATATTCATATCCATTTGCGTTTTTTTATAGAGCTGTTTTATAATCTCGGCAATCATATCTGTACCTTCTTTTACTGCCAAATCATACAGATCAATGAAGGATGCATTGTAAGTAATGGCTGTATTTAGGGGGTGCATCCAAAGATTTTTTTTAAGATTCAAATACTTTCTGCTTTCTTCAATATCAAACAAGTACAACGGCTTGCCTGTATCAAATTTTTCTCCTTTTACTAATTCCAAGGCTCTAATCAGTATCTTTTTAATACCCAACGGATCATACAGAAGCTTTAATCCCTTAACCATATGAAAGTAAGAAGTTTCTATATCTTTGGCCGAAATATCTATATTATAAATCTGTGTGATTGTCTTGTGTAAATTATTGATAACATAACATGGTAGCCCTTTTTTTATATTTATCAATTGATGCACTCGTTCTTTACACGCTTTCATATGCTTTTTCTCTTGCCAGACATATACGTCAATACGATTTTCCATCCTCTTATGCACCGCACTATACAGTCCTTTTTCCCTTCCCTTTGAAAAATTATACCCTGAATAACAATATATAAAAGGATGTGCGGTTTTATCCAAAACATAATGGCATACAAAACCAAGATAATAGCTTATTAAATCATAATAAGCTGTATGTTCTGTTTCTCCC
This sequence comes from uncultured Eubacteriales bacterium, assembly GCA_964553505.1. GTDB lineage: Bacteria > Bacillota > Clostridia > Peptostreptococcales > JAAYPU01 > JAENZQ01. Next base: position 20,032 of record CAZKKX010000010.1, read on the forward strand.
ATAAGAAAGGTGTCAAAAAAAAACTTGAGAAATTCTCCTGTCTTTATTTCATGCATGAGATTTCCTGCAGCATTAACATTGTCTTTTTTAAATTTAAAAAAATTATGATAAAAAAAGAAGTCCGGACCCTGGGCTCCAAACCTGAAAAGCTCAATTCTTTTCTCGATTTGTTCTCTCAGCTGCCTATCTTCCAAATGTGCCAGAACTTCATCGGCATAAGCGATATGTGTCAGGATGTCCGGCATATTCTCACCTCTTTTTTTCAACCGATATTCTTTTTATTTTAAACATCGTTACCATCAAAAACCTTACACTTTGAATCATTATACATTAAAACGCTATAAGTTAATACTAAATAGTACTAATATTTATTATAAGTTATCTTTTCATGTTATAATTTCATGCCTTTAACATAGGCAACAGCTTTTTCAATATCTATGGTTTTCATCTCACGATTCTCCATTAGTATTTTTCCATTGATAATGGTTGTATCGACATCCGACGCCTGAACCGAATAAACCATAGCTGCTTCATGATTTCTGAATGGCTGTAAATGGGGCTTATTCATATCTATAAGAATCAAATCCGCCTCTTTACCCTCTGTAATTTCTCCTGTATTATGAAAGCCCAATGCCTTTGCCCCAGTGACTGTAGCCATATTTAACACATTTCTGGCTTTCATCAGCTCCGGGTTCATATGAACCCCTTTGTGGAGCAGGGAAGCAATATGCATCTCTTCAAACATATTTAAATTGTTATTGCTTGCCGCCCCATCAGTCCCTAATGCTACAGGTACTCCCTTTACCATCATTTCGGGTATGGGTGATATCCCACTCCCCAGTATAAGATTACTGGAAGGACAATGAACCGGAATAATGTTTTTTTCCTTAATCAATTCCAAATCCCATTTTTTTAGATGAATGCAATGAGCAGCAACCACCGGCATATCCAAAATTCCATACTCTAAACACACCTTAAGAGGGCTCATTTTATGGATTTTCATACTCATATTTCTCTCTTCTATGCCTTCGAGTATATGTATATGAATAGATGTATTAAATTCTTTTGCAACCTGCGCCGCTTCATACAAAGCATTCTTATTATATAGAAATACTGAATGAATTTCTGTGTTCACTTTAATCCGGTTCTCAAAGTTATGCCATTGTTGATAGAACTGCCTGAACCCTTCTTTGTCAATAATTTCTTCATTACCCCTTGTATTAGATTGAATTACATCTTTAGACAAGCAGGCTTTGATTCCTGTTTCCGAAACAGCCTGAGCGACACTGTCCATATGCAAATACATATCTAAGAAAGCGGTAGTCCCTGACTGGAGCATCTCAGTTATAGCTAAAAGAGCACCCCAATAAATATCTTTAGAAGTCAGCTTGTTTTCAACAGGAATGATATAATCAAAAAGCCATTTATTGATTGGATAATCATTAGCTAAATTTCTTAAGGCCACCATAGCACTGTGGGTATGTGCATTAACAAGCCCCGGCGCAGCCATCATGTCTTTTTTATCCATAGTATCATTATATGAATCATCAAGTATCTCTTTCCTTGTCTCACCGACATAATCGAATACCCCATTATTAATAACAATACAACCTTTTTCTATCACTCCTCCCGAGGTAATAATATCGATATTTTTGATTAAAGTATCTTTCATAGCACACTCCTATTTAAGATAATGAGTTTGTTATCTACAAATCACTTACTATACGTTCCAGCTTGTCAAATATTCTTTTTGATGAGCAGAAAGAGCATCTATTTCCATATCCCAGCTCTTGAGTTTCATATGCGCCACTCTCAGATCGATTTCCTTCGGAACGCCGATGACACTATTCCCAAGTTTTTCTTTATTCTCAATGAGATACTTTGCACTCAGAGCCTGTAATGCAAAACTCATATCCATAATCTCCGCAGGATGTCCGTCTCCGGACGCCAAGTTTACCAAACGTCCTTCGCCTAATATATTCAGCCATCTTCCATCCTTCATTTTATATCCCATAATATTCTTTCTGCGTTCTCTCACATCAACTGCAAGTTTTTCCATCTCGCCAATGTCAATTTCTACATTGAAATGCCCTGCATTGCAAAGGATAGCACCATCCTTCATTTTTTCCATATGTTCTTTTGTAATGATTCTGTCACAACCGGTTGCGGTTATAAATATATCGCCTAATTCAGCGGCCTTTTCCATCTTCATTACATCGTAACCATCCATTACGGCTTCTACAGCTTTTATAGGGTCGATTTCAGTAACAATTACCTTTGCCCCCAGTCCTTTTGCCCTCATGGCTATACCTCTGCCGCACCATCCATAACCGGATACCACAACATTTTTACCGGCTGTAATCAAATTAGTTGTTCTATTTATCCCGTCCCAAACAGACTGGCCAGTTCCGTACCTGTTATCAAACATATGCTTGCAATAGGCATCGTTAACCGCTACCATAGGGTTTTGAAGAACACCGTCTGCTTCCATGGCACGAAGCCTGATAATGCCTGTCGTTGTTTCCTCACAACCGCCTATCAGGTTTTCCATTAAATCACTTCTCTTATTATAAAGAAGATTTATGAGGTCTCCGCCATCATCAATAATAATATGTGGCTGATGCTCTAATGTCATCTCGATATGTTTAAAATATTCATCTTTTGAAGCATTGTGTTTCGCAAATACTTTCATCCCTTCGGATGCCAATGCGGATGCCACGTCATCTTGGGTAGAAAGCACATTACTACCTGTTACAGCCATATCAGCTCCGCCGGCAGCAAGAACTTTGCATAAATAAGCTGTTTTGGCCTCTAAGTGAACGGAAAGAGACACTTTTATATTACTAAAAGGTTTTGTTTCTGAAAATTCTTCTTCTAAACTTCCCAAAAGCGGCATATAGCTCTTTACCCAATCTATTTTTTGTTTTCCTTCAGCAGCTAAAGAAATGTCTGCAACATCATATATCATCCTAATTTACCTCCATGATTATTTTCTTTATTTAATATAACATATCCATTTATATTTTCCAATTTTTCTGATAAACTGAACGTTAGTAATGCTAATTGGTCTCTATTTTGTTTTAGAATTATCATCCAAGGGTAAAATAGCTGAAAAGCTTTTGCAAAAGAACAGGAGGCATCATATGCAAGATTTCAAAAATCTTTTGTTTGATAAACAATATATCAAATTTAGTATCTATCTTGTAGTAACTGCTCTGGTATTTTATATTCTTTACTCTGCCCTTTCTCATATCAATATAATTATTTCCTTTGCGGGAACTGCACTTTCTGAAATATTTAGTTCGCTGGCTCCTTTAATTTACGGTCTTATTATTGCATACTTTTTTAGTCCTTTGGTTAATCTGATTGATGAAAAAATATTAAATCACTCCAATAAGAAAACACCCTTTAAAAACTATACTCTTGCAAAACAAATAGAAAAAAAAAGAAGGACTTTAAGCATTGCTATTGCTTTTATAATTGTTATTATCATTTTTTCTGTATTATCCTATACACTCTACAGCATGATTATAGGAAAAATAACTGTTGAAAAGATCGATACTATGACAGAAAATATTTTCATCTACTTTGCAAAATATGAAGAGCTATTTAATACCGTAAACAACAAATTAGCTTCCAGTGGTCTCACAGAAAGAATTAGGAATCCTATTGAAATGTTTTTTGAATGGGTTTCTGCCGGAATTCTTATGAATAGAGGCGACATTACAAACCAACTATCAAACCTTGGCAGCAACTTGTTAAATTTTTTGTTGGGATCGGTCATTGCTTTTTATGTTTTAAAAGATCAGGAATTCTTTTTGAGGCTATGGGAAAAAATTCTATCTACGATCATGCCCCCGAAAGGAAAAGATACTCTTAGAGAAATTCTTCATGATATTCATAAAGTTATTTCAAATTTTTTCAGAGGTCAGCTATTGGACGGACTGATTGTGGGGATTCTTTCAACTATTGCTTTATTTATCATCGGTATCGATTTTGCAATATTTATCGGTATGTTCGCAGGTATTGCAAATGTAATTCCCTATTTCGGTCCAATTATAGGAATTATTCCCGCAGTAGCCATGGCGTTGTTGGACGGCAGCATTGCAAAGGCTCTTTTAGCTGTTGTCGTACTCCTTATTATTCAACAAATAGATGGAGCTGTTATTGCTCCGAGAGTAGTCGGAAACAGCGTAGGTCTGCATCCCGTGTTTGTTCTCCTTGCAGTTATTATTGGAGGAAAATATTTCGGTATTGTCGGAATGCTTATGGCCGTACCCACTGCTGCTATTCTTAAGTTGTTTATTTTAAAATTTTATCATTCCCGACAGTTTAACTTAAATCAAAAAGAATGAACGGCTATTCTGAGAGACATTCCTGTAAGCATTGCTCAATAACTTCCTTCGTTATGAGGTTATTCCCTCCGGCAAAATCATTTGCTTCTAAAAATATCATTTTCATCACCTCTTTAAAATCTATAATAATCAGTATATTAAAAATTCCTGAAAACATTTCTGTTTTCAGGAAAATAATTACTCCTCAAGCTCGTCATTTTTTAATTTCTTTTTTTTTGCCTTCTTTTTCTCCTTTTTAATAATGTCATCTTTCCTGATGAAGTATTCATCGATCAGTTTCTCTGCAAGATGCTTTTGAATACTTGCACGAACTGCCATCATTATTATTAATGTAAATATCTCCAATATATCGTCGTCCTGGAGGTTTATTTCTTTTAGATACTCTTTAACACTGTCGATATCCTCCTTCATTTTTATGTCCAATCTTTCCCGCTCATCTGTTTCTATTTCATGAAGAATGGAATAGATATCTTCCATCTTTATTTTTTCTTCCAGTTCGGAGTTATAATTTTCCAGAAGAGGTGCCATCAAATGTTTCATATCTTTTATGGAAATAACACCTTTCATATGATACACCAAAATAAGAATTATTAGATGATCTCTAGAATATTTTTTATTCACAGGTTTTGGAATAATGTTGTGTTTTGTATAATTATTAATCATAGTTTTTGTTAATATTTTATCCTTATCATCTCTTTTATAAATTGATAACTTTTCATCCATGAATGTAGTTATTTGATCCATGTATAGATCTAACTCCGGCATATTCAATAATCTAATTTGTCCGTTCTTTGAAATCTCATCCACTATCTTTTTAGCATAACCTTCATATCTCATAATTACCCTTTCCTTTCCTTACTAATTTACTCTCTTATTAATGTCTATATTATATGGTTTTGTTTTCTATGTGTCAACATGGCATCATAATCATAATATCCCTTTTGCCACACATATATATTTATTCACATTTTTTTTAGTTTCATTGATTATTTTTTCAAAAAAATATAAACTAAAATATAGTGTGAGTGGAAGTGGAAGCGGAAGTGTGAGTTATGATTGCAAAAGGAGAGGAATTGTGTGCCGAAACTGGAATTGATTGCTACGACGACCTTTGGTCTGGAGGCAGTTGTAAAAAGAGAAATTGAGCATCTAAATTATAGAATCTTAAAAGTTGATAACGGTAAAGTTAGTTATACAGGAGATGAATCTGCCATCGTAAAATCTAATCTTTGGCTAAGGTGCGCCGACAGGGTCCTTTTGAAAATGGGCGAATTCCCAGCTTATTCTTTTGAGGAACTTTACCAGCAGACAAAAGCACTTTCTTGGGAGGAATGGATTCCATTGGACGGAAAATTTACCGTTACAGGCTCATCTGTAAAGTCAAAGCTATACAGCGTTCCTGATTGCCAATCCATTGTCAAGAAAGCAATCGTTGATCGGTTAAAGGATTTTTATCAATGTCAATGGTTTGTTGAAACAGGAGCAGAATTTACAACAAAAGTATCCATACTAAAAGATATGGTGACTTTGACAATCGATACAAGTGGGTCAGGGCTGCATAAACGAGGGTATCGTACTCAGGATGTTGCCGCACCTATTAAAGAAACTCTTGCTTCAGCCATGATCCAATTGAGTTTCTGGAAACCTGGACGCCCTCTGATAGACCCCTTTTGCGGGTCAGGAACTATTCCTATTGAAGCAGCCATGCTTGCCAAAAATATTGCTCCGGGGCTTAACCGAAAATTCGCTTCGGAAGAATGGCCTGCTGTTTCCTCCGAATTGTGGAAATGTTATCGTAAGGAAGCCTTTAACGCCATTAATTACGATCTTTCTCTGAACATAGAAGCTTCTGACATAGATACAAAAGCCATTGAAGCTGCAGAAGAAAATGCTATAGAAGCAGGAGTAGATGACTGTATCCATTTTAAAGTCATGCCTGCTTCAAAACTCATTCTTGCAGATCATCACGGCATTATTATATGTAACCCTCCATATGGAGAAAGGATTGGTGAAAAAGAAAAATTAAACTCCATCTACCATAACTTAAAAGAAACTCTCAAAAAAGATAAAACCTGGTCATTATATTTATTGACCTCTGACGAAAGATTTGAATCCTTATTCTCAGAAAAGCCTGCCGATAAGCGAAGAAAACTATATAATGGCAGAATCGAAGTCACTTACTATCAGTACTATGGTGAAAAACCGAAATACAAGGAGAAAACATAATGTACAAATTAGTAGTATCAGATATGGACGGGTCATTACTGAATAGTGAGAATAAAATATCTTCATACAGTAAAGACACCATAAAAAAAGCTATCAAACAAGGGACCATTTTTGTTTTGGCAACAGGAAGGATATACGGCGCTGCAAAAGTATATGCCAAAGAATTAAATCTAAACACACCCATTATGGCCTGTAATGGCGGAATCATTCGAAATTCTATGGATGGTAAAATTCTTTTTGATGTTCCAATTGAAAAAGAAGCCTGTAAGAAAACCTTTGAATTCTTAAATGATACGGACACTTATTTTCACTTTTACGGTCCTGATATTTTTTATACAGAAAAAGTAGAAAACGAATCCTTTAGATACAACATATGGAATAACTCGCTTCCTAAAGAAGATAGAATCATTATTAAAGAGGTAAAAAATGTTTATGAAGTCTTGGAGGAAGACAAAATTTATAAAATATTGATTCGTTGTAGGAAAGACATTAAACGAGATTTTTATGCTAATGAATTGAATAAAATTTCTGGCATCACCCTAACAAGTTCTTGGTTTGATAATTTCGAAGTTTGTGGGAAAAATGTAACGAAGGGAAATGCTGTCAGAAGATTCGCTAAGGAAAAGAATATTCAAAAAGATGAAATTATCTGTATCGGTGATAATATCAACGACATTAGTATGATAGAATATGCCGGTTTAGGGGTCGCCATGGGAAATGCTGAAGAATCTGTCAAAATGGCCGCTAAATATGTTGCCCCTTCTAATGATGAAAACGGCGTAGCAGAAGTCTTGGAAAAATTTTTACTCGAACAACCGAACACCTAATTTTTTATAAAAATCCATATCAATATTATGGCTGGCATACATATTTTGGCTTTTCCTAAATTCTAAAACCCATTTTTTCATTCCTTCACCATAAATGCCATCTACACGGAGAGGGTAAAAACCCTGCTTTTTCATAATCTTCTGTACTTCATATACATCCGATCCCCTGTCTCCGGGTTTCAGAGTCCGAAGCCCGCTTCCAAAAGGACCGAAAGGTCCTCCGTCAATGATGACTTTGGTGCCAATACTAACCAAAGCGTAGAGCTCTGAAATATCTTTATTATTCATTCTGATACATCCATGAGAAGAAGCCCAGCCAATAGAACTGGGCTTATCCGTACCGTGTATGCCATATTTCCCCCAGGGTACGTTTATTCCCATAAAATGAGTGCCGAAGCCTTCTCCCCACCTTGCTTTAAAGGTGATTTTGAAAGAACCGATTGGAGATGGTGAATCATACCTTCCTCCTCCAACCTTGTATTTTTTTATAACTTCATTTCCGTCTAAATCTATTAATTCCAGAGTCTGCCCTAAAAGATCTACATAAATGATTCGGTTCTCTGTCCGGGAATTTGCCGGTTCGATGTTATCCGGAATATCAGTTGTATTAAATAAAATGAAAGCTCCCATCACTACAGCAGCTACAATAATCCACATTTTTTTCAAGGCACTTCCCCCCGATAGTTTCTCATACTACTATATGCTTAAAGGGAATTTTTTAGCCATAAATATTAACGAGTAAAACGAAGGGAGGCTATTTTTTTAGAGAAAAAAATAAAAGGATAATCGGAATTATAAATTGGAAAGGAATGGAATAGTATGGCCATGTTTTAGCTGCCCAACTAAACATTGTAAAAATATCATCATATATCCATATGGATAAGCTCAATACAAATGCTGCCAAAGGATAAACCAATGGTTTAAAATCATCCAACCCGGACAGTTGAGCGATTCCCATAGAAGCGGCATAAAGGCAAACTATCAGTTTAATCCCTCCGCCTATCAAAAAATTAGTGCTAATTAAAGTTTCTAATTGAAAATTATCAGTTATTAATTGCGCTGTTACATTAGGTGTAAAAATCTCTCTCCCAAATTTCATCATATCTGCCCCTGTAACTGTTAAGTCCCTGACAACTATCATCAAAATAATGATCCCTGCTACAAGACATGATCTTACTGAAATCTTTTTTATTTTTTTTGTATCATTAAGGTTTGGAAAAATCATTAAAAATGCCACGGTTTCACCAAAAGGAAAAGTCCATACTTTGAATCCTGATTGGATTACCGGGCCTATCCCATTTTCCAAAAAAGGAAGCATGTGATTAAATTGATATCTTCTTATCAGTACAATCCCTATCATAATAACAAACACAAATATCACAGGAACAAATAACTCTGAAACACGTGCAAATACTTCAAGACCTTTCTTAACATTATAAGCCACAACTACTATAAAGCAAAACATTATAAAAAGAACAGGAGTTTCAGTATAGTTCGTCACTACCATATATTCTCCGAAATTTCTTAAAACCAAAGCAGCTAAATGAAGAAAATACCAGATGTAAAACACTATTATGATACTTCCTATTGCTTTTCCAAAATAGTTAATCAAAATTTCAACAAGGGTCTGTCCCGGATTCATCGATGCGATGGTAGCAAAAATCATTATGGAAATAAAGCCTCCCGACCACCCAACAATAAAAGCCAACCATGCATCATGACCGGCACCTGATGCCGGATTGAATATAGCCGTGCTCCCAAAAATAAAACCTATGAGCAGCAACGAAAGCTGAAGAGGCAAAATTTTTTCACTCTTCATTTTATTATTCCCCCCTTTATACTAACTACAATACTTTCGATAAAGTCTGAGGGGTTCACGCTTATCCCTACAATTTGAATAATACTTATAAAGAATGTTGCTATCATGATAAATGAATATATTAAAACAGTCTTTATTCTAGTATTCAAAAGTGTTGGAAAATCAATAATGAGAAGAATCACAAGGGCAGCAACAAGCCCTATTATTCTCATGCTATTACCTCCTTATTTTGGCTTAGGGGGATTCTGTGTATAACCTGATCTTGTGGTGATTGTTTCAACTTCTATTTCAACTGGAATTTTTGAAAATACCTTATCCCAACTTCCTTCTAACTCTTTCCATAAACCAGGAGCTTTTTTGTTAATAATTTCACCAAACCCTAATACATCTGCCTGGTAATCCACTTGCATCTTTTCTATAGCCTCCCTAATTTCATTTTCCACATATTGATTGGCATTCTCTTCTATCTTTTTGATCGTATCTTTTTTAGTCAAATCAATTTCCCCTTGGATTTCACCTATATTTACTTTTTGTCTTATGCTAATTCTAAATAGTATACTTCCGTTTCTTTTTTCAAAATTCGCCTGCCCTTTGGATTGAAGCACCTCTAAGGATATTTTCTTTTTGTCTTCATTTGGGTTTGAAATAGAAATTATAGTATTTTTTACCTCGTTTAAGACATATAAAGCACCTCTTGTTTCTTTATCATTCAACCATCCTGTCAACCGACCGTCCTTTATAATTCCGGAACCTTCGATCTTTAAATCTTTCACTATTAATGATTCTTTTTTCTCCTTATCCGAATAAATCACTGGAATAATAGGCTCAATTCCTACACGCACCATCTCCTGAATCACATCAAACAAAATTGTTTTTTTGATCTTTGTCGTATTCACATGGCTATTTTTAATGACATCTTTTATATGCGTTACCGGAAGATTCCCTAACTCTGTATGAGCATTAAGAACTTCTTTTGCTGTTAGACCTTTTGCAATCAACACAAGCGCCTTTATATTGAATTCAGATTCTCTTTCGAAAAAATCAAAATTATCGACTATACTTTCTTTCGCAAGTTCCTCTCCTATTACAATTAACTGTATATGATTGATGAAAAGCCTTCCTTTCACGGAAGTATAAGAATTTCTGATGGCATCGAAAACAGTATCTCCTTTTGCTGAATAAACCCATGCTGCTTCTTTCCCCCCTGTGCCGCCCTCCCCACTTCCGGCAAGCTTCATTGCAGAAGGTTTTGCGATTTGCACGGTAATTTCTATCTGATCATTTTCCGCTTTATCGATACCTATCGCCACTGCAAAACTCATTTCGGCTATGTCTCTGTTATTCCAGCAGCCTGTCATAACAAAAGTTACACTTATACATAGAAGCAACCATTTCAGTTTTATAAATCGCAACACCATGTTCAATCCTCTTTTTTTCGATAATTAATTTTCATACGATATAGGCTTTTATCGGCATTATCAGGTATAATACTCTTTGGTCTTTTGAACATCATCCATACAGGTGCCCTTATGGCGGCATCTTTCATATCTGAACCATAAAAAGGTGCATAAGGAGCCAAGTATGATGCCCCAAAGGATCGAATGCTACTTAAATAAGTAAATATAAAAAAAACCACCAATAAAATACCCATAATCCCTAAAATATTTGCAGCAATCAGAACAAAAAATCTCAAAAAAGGCAAAACGCTTCTCATGTCTGGGATAAGGAAGCTGCTGATGGCAGTGATTGCACTGACGACAATCATAGGACTGCTGATCAATCCTGCATTTACAACAGCATCCCCAAGCACCAATGCACCGACTATACTAATTGCCTGCCCGATAGCCCGAGGCATTCTTATTCCTGCTTCTATAAGAATTTCAAAAATAGAAAGCATAAATAAAGCTTCTACAAAGGGTGGCAGGGGAACGCCTTCTCTGGCCGCTGCGATGGTCAGCATCAGTTTAAAGGGAATAACATCCTGATGAAAAGTAATAAGCGCAACATAAAAACCGGGCAGTAAAAAAAGTGGCTATCGCCACGCTGTTCGATGCAGACTTTAATGGCTGTGTCGA
>CAZKKX010000011.1:0-8780 GCA_964553505.1 uncultured Eubacteriales bacterium
AGCTGAGAAGTAACGGTTACGGTTCGAACCTGATCTTCTCTTGTGATTTGGGAAGGAGAATTGTCGTATTCTAAGTCGGCGATTTGCCCCACAGATACATATTGGCCTGTGGGAGCCTGAATCAATATTTGTCTCATTTCTTCGATGTTCGCATCTGAGGAAGTGTTGAGAGATAATGTAATATCGATTTCCTCTCCATTTACTTTATACTGCGACGCAGTATCCCCGGACAATGATGATTGCAGCGTTGTGGCGAGCTGATAAGCAGTTACGCCGTAAAAAGCCGATTTCTGCCTGTCAAGGTAAACACGCACTTCAGGGTTGCCTTCTTCTACGTTTGAAGATACTTCAATTGTTCCGTTAATGGATCGCAGAATCTCTTTAAAATCCTCTGAAATTTGATTCAGAGTTTCAAGGCTATCACCTTTTATTTCTATACTGATAGGGTTCGTTGCGCCTGTTCCGCCTGATGATTGTGAAGATTCGGTAATGGAAGTTTTCACTCCTACCATATTTTGCAATTCTTCTCTCACCTCATTAGCGATTTTTGAGGTACTGCGGTTGCGTTCTTTAATATCAATAAGGTTTACGCGAAGAGTTGAGGTGTTTGATGTATTTGTCATGGACATCATGGATGTTGCTCCTATTGAAACCGTACAAGTATCTACTTCAGAAATATTCATAATGAATTGTTCAATTTGGGATATTAATTCATCAGTTTCTTCCAAAGTAGTTCCGAAAGGAGTTTCTATAGTAACGGTAAAGCTACCTTCATCTGCGGAAGGAAAAAGTTCACCTCCGACGATGCCAATAAGACTAAGAGACACAATAAACAATATGACGGCAAAGGCAATAATGCGTTTCCTCATTCCTAAAGCTTTGTTCAGGAGGATGATATATTCTTTGGATACTGTCTCTAATAATTTTGCAAAGAGAGAGAGCATTTTAAATTTATATTTTCGCTTTGGATTTTCGGTAACTTTGCTAACTGTTAAAAACTTCGAGCAGAGCATAGGAACAACTGTAATAGCAATTACAAAAGACGCCAGCAATGAAAAAGTAACGGTCAAAGATAGTTCTTTAAACAATATGGCAGTAAATCCTTTAACAAACACTATTGGCAAGAACACGGCAATAGTCGTCATTGTTGAAGCAAAAATAGCTACCATTACTTCTCTGGCCCCATTAATTGAAGCATCGTTTCGGGACAGACCGTCTTCTCTCAAACGATATATGTTTTCAAGGACTACTATAGAGTTGTCGACAAGCATACCAATACCTAAAGATAAACCGCCCAATGAAATAATATTTAAGGTCATATTATTAAAATACATCAGCGCAAAAGTTGTAATAACGGATATCGGGATAGCAATGGCAATGATGGATGTTGACCGTATATTTCTCAGAAAAATAAATAAAACCAATATTGCTAAAATACCGCCGATAATAGCATTTGTTGCAACATTTGATACGGATTTATTAATAAACTCGGCCTGATTGAACCCTATAGAGAATTGAATATCAGGATATTGAGTTTCAATTTCATAAAGAGTTTTTAATATGTTGTCTGCAGTTGTTACGGTATTTGCTGTTGATTGTTTAGTAATACTTATTGCAACGGAAGGTATTCCATTGACTCTGCTTATTGAATCTTGTTTTTTATAACCTTCCTGTATATATGCAATATCCGATAAGAGAATGTTTTCTCCTGTAGGAAGCATGATGGGTATATTATTAATATCATTTAGTGATTCAAACTCACCAATTGTTCTTACCAGTAAATCTTTGGATCCTTTTCTGACATTTCCACTTGGAAGATTGATATTTTCTCCTTTGATTGTGGAAGCTATCTGGGCCAAATTAAGATTATACCCGCTGAGTTTTTCCTGATCAATTTTGACAACAATTTCCTTTTCCAAACCTCCGAATAATTCGGCAGAAGCAACTCCGTTAATCCTTTCAAGTCTTGGATTAATTTCTTTATCCACAAGCGTATAGAGCTCGGACAGAGGTTTATTAGAGGAAAACTCTATTTCCATAATGGGCATCATCTGAGGGTTCAGTTTAAAGACCATGGGATCACTGGCATTTTCAGGGAGAAAACCACTAATTAGTGCTACTTTCTCTCTCATTTCCAAAGAAGCAAAATTCATGTCTGTTCCATATTCAAATTCTGCAATGATTAATGACATTCCCTCCCTGGAAATGGATGTCATGCCTTTTAGATTCTCCGCAGTTGCTATTTGAGATTCTATAGGTTTGGTTACCAGATTTTCTATCTCTTCAGGAGAAGTGTTGGGATACTGAACCATAGTGATTGAAACAGGAATATCCATATCAGGATAAAGGTCTAATTGAATTTGGGTAAAAGACACAAATCCTAAAACTATGATAATAAGCATAAACATTAGTGTTGTAACAGGGCGGTTAACACAAAATTTTGAAATATTCATAATATCCTCCTAGTTGATTACAGTTACTTTACTGCCTTCATCCAAATAATATTGTCCTTCGGCGATAATCGTATCTCCTTCGCTTAAACCTTGTATGATTTCTGTATACTCTCCATTATCAATACCTGGCAGGACTTTCTTGAATGTACTTTGATCTCCTTCCAGTACTGCTACAACTGTTTCTCCGCCCTTGATCATTACAGCATCCGAAGGAATTGCCAAAATATTCATTTTTTTTGTAGAAGCAATATTGATTTCTGCAAACATGCCTGATTTTATAAGAGTATCATCATTGTTTATGGATACCTTGAGAGGATATGTTAATGAGCCCTGCGCAGGTGCCGGCGAAAGTTCTGATATAATGCCGTCAAACTCTTCATTTGAAGCTGACTTGACAAACACTTTTACAGGATCTCCAATGTTTACCTTATTGATCAAGTTTTCCGAAATGCTGGTTTCAATTTCTACAGTTCCAAGATTTGCTACGGCTGCTGCTGCCATAGCTTGAGAAGCTATTTCTCCCTCGTTAACATTTATGAGTGTTACATGACCATCAATGGGCGAAGTAACAATACAATTATCAAGAGCATCCTTAGCATTGTTTAATGCGGATTGTGCTTGAGTCAATGATTGAAAAGAAGTGTTATACTGAAGTTGTGATTGTTCGTATTGCTGCTTTGAGACAGCTCCTTCATTATATAATAATTCTGCTCTCTCAAAATTCGATTTTGCATTTGTGTATGAAGCATTTGCTTGATTATAACCGGCAAGTGCCTGATTATATGCATTTTGCATCTGTTCTTTATCTAATTCAAAAAGAGGTGAACCTTTTGACACTTCAGCCCCCAGACTTACATGAACTTTCGTTACTTCACCGGAAATCAGAGGGACTATTGTTGCTTTCTGAACAGGTTGAATTCGCCCTGAAAGAGGGGTTGTAACTTCCAAATTTGTACGGATAACTTGAGCTGTTCTAACATTAATATTCTTATCACTGATTTGCGGAGGTGTTGATGTATCTTTAAGTGTAATAATTCTTATTCCGACTAATGCAATGATAACTATGGCAATTATTCCTATTAATTTTTTCTTGCTAAGTTTTTTCTTCTTTATTGTATTTCCAACTTTATGTTCATCTTTTTTTTCTTTGTTGCTCATATTTTTTACCTCCATCGACCCGCGGGTCGGTTTTATTCTTAATACATGATACTAATTCGCTTTTATTATGTCAATAGAAAATATATTATGTAAATAAAAATTAAAGAACAGAGATCTTGATCAAACTTTATAAAAATGTGATAAATATATTGACCACCCTATTATCCATTAAATTTTTGTAAAAAAATAGTGGTTCTCAGGTGAAAATTGAGTTTTAAATTGACAATGAATAAAAGTTTGAGTATAAGTAAGAGTGTGAGTGTGAGTATATGGATGTTAGTGGAGGAATTTTACTGCGAAGGAGTTGCTTACTCTTAAACTCAGTACCAGGAGGATGATATTTTGATAACGGTAATTTGTAAAATCGAATTGATTTTATTTGAAGTGAATTCCTTAAAAGAGAAAAGAATGATTATAAAAAGTATTATTGGGCGTGTAAAAGCAAAATTTAATATTTCTATTGCCGAAGTGGGTGCACATGATTTGTGGGGGCGCTCAGATATAGGGTTTGCGTGTGTGAGCACACAAACAAAGCACGCCAATCAAATGTTGGACAATATCATATCATTCATAGAAAGAGACGGCAGGGCTGAAATAATAAAGCAGGAATTAGAGTATGTTAGCCTGTTTGAGGAATAGAAGCATCTTATAATTAATATAGAAAGGATTATTTTGTTATGGTGCTACCTGGAGAAGAAGTAAATTTGATACTGGATAAATTGGAGGAGATGTATCCGGATGCAGGATGTGAATTGGATTACAGGACGCCTTTTCAGTTGCTGATTGCAGTTGTCTTGTCTGCTCAAACAACAGATAAAAAAGTAAATGAGGTAACTGAACATCTTTTTTTACGTTATCCAAATTTGGATGAAATGATGACTTTGTCTGAAAAAGAATTACAGGATATAATCAAGAAAATAGGGTTATACAGAAATAAAGCAAAGCATATTACAGGTTTGTGCCGAATGATCAAAGAGCATTATGAGGGAAATGTTCCTAATACTTTTGAAGAACTGGTAGGACTTCCGGGTGTAGGCAGGAAGACCGCTAATGTACTGCTAAGCAATGCCTTTAATATTCCTGCCATAGCAGTAGATACTCATGTTTTCAGGGTGTCCAACAGAATAGGTCTTGCAGATGCCAATAATGTTTTGGATACTGAAAAACAGTTGATGGATGCGATCCCAAGGGAAAAATGGATACAAACACATCATATGCTTATTTGGCATGGCAGAAGAGTATGCTTTGCAAGGCATCCCAATTGTAGTAATTGTGAATTGAAAGAGTATTGTCAATATAGCAGAAAATTGATTGAATAATATGATTTTAACAAGTTTTATTATTTGCATATATTTACTAATTTAAGAAAAAGGAGACTAACTAAATGAATAAAGAATTACGCCAGAATCATTTTGTTTTTGATGGTTGTGATACGGTGGAAATTGCTGAACAATACGGAACTCCGCTTTATGTTATTTCCGAAACCATTATTAAGCATAAATGCAGAGAGATACGAGAGGATTATCTGTTGAAGTATGATAATACAAGAGCTGTATATGCCGGCAAAGCTTTTTTGAATTTAGAAATGTGCAGATTGGTCACAAATGAAGGGCTGGGACTGGATGTTGTGTCCGGGGGAGAACTGTATACGGCAATAAAAGCAGATGTGCCAATGGAGAATATTATTTTCCACGGTAATAATAAAAGTCAGGATGAATTGCAGATGGCTGTTTTGAATAATGTGGGAAGAATCGTGGTTGACAATGGTTATGAACTCGACAGGTTAAATAAAATAGCTGAAAACCATAACAGAACAGTAAATATTTTATTCAGAATTACACCTGGTATAAGTCCGGATACACATAAGTTTATTTCTACCGGTCAAGTGGATTCAAAATTTGGATTTTCTATGCAAAATAATAATCTTTATGACTATGTTTTCAAAACAAAAAACATGAGACATATAAATTTAAGAGGATTTCATTTTCATATTGGGTCACAACTGTTAAGTAATGAATCACATTTAAAAGCTCTGGAAGTATTACTGTATTTAATAAGAGAATTGAATGAAAAACTTGATTTTGTAACTGCCGAAATCAATGTGGGAGGCGGATTTGGAATTTCTTATACTAAAGAGGATAAAACAAAAAATATTCGATATTTTGTTGATCCGATGATGAAAAAAATACATGACCATTGCAATCGATATTCTCTTATAACCCCTCAGGTTATTATAGAACCTGGAAGATGGGTTGTCGGAGAAGCAGGTATTACCCTTTATTCGGTAGGGTCAATAAAAGAAATCCCTGGAATCAGGACTTATGTTAGTGTGGACGGAGGTATGCCGGATAATCCAAGGCCATCCCTTTATAATGCAAAATATAGCGCAGTGATTGCCAACAGATACGATGATAAAAGAAATAGAACAGTGACCATAGCAGGTAAATGCTGCGAATCCGGAGATATTTTGATTTGGGATTTAAAGGTGCCTGCTGTTGAACCAGGAGATGTTCTTGCGGTAATGAGTACCGGCGCATATAACTATTCTATGTCCAGCAACTATAATAAACTGCCGAGGCCTGCGGTGGTCATGGTAAATAAAGGTGTATCCAGATTGATAGTCAGAAGAGAAACCTATGACGATCTGATTACAAGGGACGTATAGACAAGGAATAATGTAAATGATTAATAATTAGAACAGTAGCTTGACTACGAGTTCATTATACAAGGAGAAAAACATGAAGAAGGTATATTTAAGTCATATGGAATCACCTATTGGAGAGTTGATAATTTCTTCATCAAAAGAAGGGTTGTGTGGCATTTGGATTGAAGAGGATTCTAATATGCGTATATGGTTAAATAAATATTTTGACATTGTGGAAGAATGTAGCGAATACAATATAAATATAATCAATCAACTACAGAATTATTTCAAAGGGGAATTAAAGAGATTCAAGGTTCCTTTTCATTTACTGGGAACTGAATTTCAGAAGTTGATTTGGAAAGAATTCCTTCAAATTCCTTATGGGAGTACGGCTTCATATAAAGATATTGCTGTAAGGATTGGAAAACCTGCCGGATCAAGAAGTGTAGGAAGTGCTGCAGGCGCAAACAGGATTCCTGTTGTAATCCCTTGCCATCGTATTATTGGAAGTAATGGATCATTGACCGGTTTTACTGGAGGCATACAGAAAAAGGTTAAGCTTTTAGAGTTGGAAGGGCACACTGTCAAAGATGGAAAAATTCGGGCAAAGGGCAGAGATTAAATGAACAAATAATAAGTCTGACGTGGTTATGAAGTTATCAGGCTTTTTTCACTTTTCTAAGAGGGGGATAGAACAAAATGGGCTCAAATCAGCCGTTAATTTTTGTACCGGGATTGCTTGGAACCATAGGAGATGAAATTATACCCGGAACCGGAGAACTAGGCTTTGGTCCAGCAGGCATTGTGTACAATGAGTTCGAAGATAAGTTGGAATCTATTGGGTATAAGAAAGGAAAGGATCTTTTCAATTGTTTTTATAATTGGAAAAAGCCATGCGCATATAATGCACAAAAATATCTATCTCAGGAAATTGAGAAAGCAAAACATGTATCCGGTTGCAGTAAAGTTAATATTATTGCTCATAGTATGGGTGGGTTAATATCTCAAAGTTATGTCTGCAGCACATATTATAGAAATGATGTATCTAAACTGATAATGATTGGATGCCCCAATGCAGGTTCGACAGACGCCTATTATGTATGGGCGGATGGCAAGATTCCCGAAAGGATAGGTATGAGACCTTTTTTATTCAATGTTTTGTTGGAAGGGTTTCTTATCATGCATATTCTTATAAATAAAAACAAATCTGTAAAAGAGCTTGTTCACGAAGAATTTGAAAGCATTAAAGAACTTCTGCCATCATTGCATTTTGGGAAATATACCTACTATTTGGATAAAGATCAGATAATGAAATATATTGAATATAAGAATTTGATGTATCAAAATACTTTTCTTGATCAGTTAAACAGAAATAAAGACATTTATGACAAGAAAAGAATTAAAACATTTCTGATTTATGGATCAGGGAAAGCAACAGGTAAGTATATTCAATTAAATGATGTTGTTTTGGACGAAACAGGTCGTGTTGTTGATTCCGGTAGAGTTGTTGGAAAGGTCAACTCATATGAAGGAGACGGAACAGTTCTTCAAAAAAGTGCCGAAGAAATGATGGGCATCCGATACTGTATACATAACGCTTCCCACACAGGTTTAATGATGAACGGTCTTCCAATCATAGAAAAAATTCTTTCAGAGAGAGCGGTGCCACATTTTGTTAAGGCGGAAATTCGTTCAAAAGAGTATTTAGGAATTATTGTTTTAGGGAATGGGAAAATACATATAGAAACAAACCATAGATCTTTCACCATGAAAAAGCAATTTCAGATGAAGGATTTTTACTATTTGGATATTGGGAAGTTAAAGTGGATTATTATGGAAGAAAAAGCTAAAAAACCTTCAATTGTTTACTCTTCTGATGATAACGAAAAGATTCACATTGTTATAAGCCAACGCAATAAAATGGAACATAAAATCATAAATGCTTCAAAGGCAACAAATATCAAGATATGCTGAAAAGAAGATAGGCTTTGAAAAATCAAAGCCTATTGCTTTTCTATATTGAGACAGCATTTTTTATACTTTTCCCCGCTACCACAGGGGCAGGGATCATTTCTTCCGATTTTTTTATTCTTGACAATTGTTTTGGAACGTTTTTGAGTTTTTGTGATTTCATTTCTTTTTTCAGGACTTAAGATTGATTCCCATTGAGGCAATGTAAATAAGTAATCTGCTTTAGCTTCCAGCATGTTATAAAATAGCTTTTCGTAATCTATTAAAAGGTTAATCGTAGAATCTTCATGGATTTCATTTAAGTCAATATTTTTTTCTAAACTGGAATTTATACCATCTAAGAATCCCATAAAAAGAACATCGGTGGTATTGTATTTTTCTGTGAGTTCTTTGATGGTGCCACTAAAGGGTATTTTGTAATTTTCCAAAATGTCTTCATAAATTCTTTTTTCAGTTGTACTGTATTCATCCCAAAAAGAAGAGAAAGATTCTTCTGTTTGGTTTGATAATATTTCATGCCATTTATCAATTAATTTCATTTTCATCACCTCATA
>CAZKKX010000011.1:8880-30246 GCA_964553505.1 uncultured Eubacteriales bacterium
TCTTTCTATCCCTCTATCCTTCCAACCTTCTGACTCTACAACCCTTAGATTTGTTTCTTAAATTAAAATTCTTCAACTCTTAATATGCTTCGGATTTCTTTTACGGTTCCATCCTTAGTTATTTCTTCAAAGGTTCTGTTCAATTGCTCGCGTTCACAATTATGAAGGATGTATATTACGGGTACGTATTTTTCACCTCTTGATCGTTGCATAACTGTCTCGATGCTGATGCCGTTATTGCCAAAAGCAGTCGAAATAATGCCAAGTGCACCCGGCTTGTCCTCAACTCTGAAATGAATATAATATTTACTTGTGCCTTCGCCGGAAAGCTGAAGCCGGTCGATGTTTTCCGGAAAAGAAATTGTTGGATCAAAATTTGTTCCTATAATTTTAGCTATTTCAACAATATCACCTATTACAGCACTTCCTGTTGGCAGTGGTCCTGCTCCTTTTCCATACAGCATCAAATCATCTACCGCATTTCCTTTTAAGAACAGTGCATTAAACTCATTGCTTACGGAAGCAAGGGGATGAGTGCCTGGAATAAGGGTGGGGTGAACATGAAATTCAAGATGATTTTCTGTTTTTTTTGCGGTTGCAAGCAATTTTATTTTATAACCAAATTGGGAAGCGTATTCAATATCATCTTTTGAAATTTTAGTAATGCCTTCACGTGGAATAATATCCGGGCTTACTTCTAAACCAAAAGCTGTAGAAATAAGAATGGATAGTTTATAGGCAGCGTCTTCACCTTCTACATCTGAAGATGGATCTGCTTCGGCGAAACCTTTGTCTTGAGCTGTTTTTAGTACTTCATCATACTCTAAACCGAAATCTGTCATTTGAGTAAGGATATAATTGGTTGTTCCGTTAACAATGCCCATCAATTCTTGGAATCGATTGACGCTTAAAGGCTTGGATAATGTGTTAATTATTGGAATACCGCCTCCTACACTTGCCTCATATCTCAATGCTACATTGTTGTCTATGGCAATTTGTATTAATTCTCTTCCGTGAGTTGCGATAACTGCTTTGTTTGCGGTGACAACATGCTTTTTTGAGATCAAAGCTTCTTTCATATAATCATAGGCGGGATGAATTCCCCCAAGTAATTCTACAATAATATCAATTTCCGGATCTCTAAGTAAATCTTCTATGGATGTTGTTAACATTTCCGAGGAAACAGAAACTTTTCTTTCTTTATTTAAATTGTTCACAAGTATTTTTTTTATGTGCAGTTCTTTTTCTGCCGAAAGGTTTATTTTTGGACCGTTTGTTTGAAATATTTCAAAGACACCGGTTCCGATATTTCCCAATCCCAAAAGTCCTATATTTATTTTTTTCAATGAAAAAACCTCCTTTTCTTGAATATAAGATATTATATTACACTGATAATCGTTTGTCTTTAAAAAAAGAAAATAAAAAACAGAAAAAATACAAAAATAATAAAAAAAAGCACAAAAATCATTATAAAAGATGTTATAATATAAGCTCGGTAATAATGATGGAGAAGGTGATGAGGTGGCTTTTAATATTGTACTGGTGGAACCTGAAATTCCGCCTAATACGGGAAATATTGCGCGAACATGTGCAGCAACAGGTGCACGACTTCATCTTATTAAGCCTTTGGGATATTCTATAGAGGACAAGTATCTTAAAAGAGCAGGCTTGGATTACTGGAAGTATGTTGACTTAAGAATCCATAATAGCTTGAAGGATTTTATGGAAGAAAACGCGGAAGAAGAGATGTTTTTTTCAACAACTAAAGGAAATATCCTATATACGGATGTACTATATAACAATAATTGTTATATTCTTTTTGGAAAGGAAACAGCCGGTTTGCCCAAACGTCTGTTGAATACATATCCCGAAAGGAGTATCAGGATTCCCATGAATAAAGAAACCGAAGAACGGTCACTTAATCTTGCAAATTCGGTAAATATTATTCTTTATGAAGCATTAAGACAGACTGGCTTTAAGGGATTATTCTGATAAAAATAGAGGAGGAGATTCAAATCATAGTCGGAATTATTGGAGGTTTAGGACTCTTTATTTATGGGATGACCATCATGGCAGACGGACTGCAAAAATCTGCAGGAGCAAAATTAAAAAAAGCCATTGAGGTTCTCACCACTAATAAAATTATTGGCACAATGATGGGCGCACTTGTGACTATGATAATTCAAAGCAGCAGTGCGACAACTGTTATGGTAGTTGGATTTGTTAACGCAGGAATTATGTCACTAATCCAGGCTACGGGCGTTATTATGGGGGCTAATATCGGGACGACCGTTACGGCACAGATGGTTGCACTGGATTTAAGCAAAATTGCCCCTGCTGTAGTTGGTGTATCTGTTGCAGTATGGATTTTTTCTAAAGATAAAAGAACTAAGAATATGGCAGAAATCTTCATAGGGTTTGGAGTATTATTTGTAGGAATGGAATTTATGAAAGAATCACTAAAGCCGCTAAGGGAGATGGAAGCTTTTCATAATATGGTTATTTCATTTGACCCCAATTCTGTAAAAGCATATATTGCTGCTATTTTTATCGGATTTGCATTTACTGCTTTGGTTCAAAGCAGTAGTGCTACTACAGGAATTTTAATAGCTATGGCGTTTGAAGGATTGATTACTCTGGAGATTGCTTTGCCTATCATTTTTGGAACTAATATAGGGACCTGTGTTACGGCGGTGCTTTCAGGCATTGGAGCCAGCAGAACAGCAAAAAGAGCTGCTGCTATCCATTTGCTTTTTAATATCATTGGAACTTTTATTTTTGTTTTACTCTTCAGAAACGTTGCTGTTTATTTTGCTAAAACCGTATCTCCGCATAATATTGCTCGACAGTTAGCTAATGCGCATACATTATTTAATATCAGTAATACACTTTTATTGCTCCCCTTTGCAGATTATCTTGTAAAGCTCGCCACTAAGATTATTCCTATTCATGAAGATGAAAAAGATGAATATGTTACTTATCTTGATGTTCGTATGTTGGGCACTCCAAGTATTGCTTTGGGTCAGGTAACAAAGGAAATAGTAGGAATGGCCGAAATGGCTTTGGAAAACTATGATATCAGTATCCGTGCGGTCTGTGAAAAAAATCAGAAACTCATTGACAAGGTTTTTAAGATGGAAGAAGTTATCAATGTGAAGCAAAGAAGTATCGAGGAATATTTAGTTAGATTAACGAATCAAAGCTTGTCTTCAATACAACATGAAAAAGTGAACTTGATGATAGGAATCATCAGTGATATAGAACGAATCGGAGACCATGCCGAAAATATTGCGGAACTTGCAGAATATAGAATAGAAAATAATCTTCCTTTTAGTGAACAAGCAATTGAAGAGATTATGATGATGCATCAGAAGGTAATGAAATCATGCAGGCAAGCTGTTGAAGCACTTGAAACAAGTAATGTAGACTTGGCACGTAGAATTATTTCCCGGGAAATCAGAATCGATGCCATTGAAAGAGATTTGAGAGCAAGTCATATTGAAAGATTAAATAATAAACAGTGCACTGCAGGTTCGGGAATTATTTTTCTTGATGCTCTCAGCAATATGGAGAGAATTGCGGACCATACAGAAAAGATTGCCTATTTTGTTATTGATACAACTAAATAGAAAAAATATAAAAACAGTTTCGATGATTATGGGACTGTTTTTTTGGTATAATTATAGTAAAAGATAATGTATAGGAGGAGAATAATATATTATGAAAGAGCATATATATGATGTAATCATACTTGGTGCCGGACCGGCAGGTCTATCAGCAGGAATTTACGCGGCAAGAGCTAAGATGAGAACTTTGATTATTGAGAAAGGAGTCCCAGGGGGATTGATTTTTACTACCAGTGAAGTGGATAATTACCCGGGTTCTATTGAAAATGCAACAGGTCCAGATTTATCAGAAAGAATGAAGCAGCAGGCTGAGTCATTTGGGGCTGAATTTGTGACAGATGAAATTATAAAGGTAAACATAATGGAAGATATTAAGACGATAGAAGGTACTATGAATCAATACAAAGCCAGATCTCTTATTATTGCTGCAGGAGCATTGCCTAAAATAATAGGATGCAAAGGAGAAAAAGAGCATGTAGGACAAGGTGTTTCTTATTGCGCAACCTGTGACGGAAGCTTTTTTTCCGGTTTGGAAGTATTTGTTGTTGGCGGTGGTGATGCTGCAGTTGAAGAGGCAGTGTTTCTTACGAGATTTGCAAGAAAAGTGACCATAGTTCATAGAAGAGATAAGTGAAGGTCAGCGAAATCCTTACAGGATAAGGCTTTTAATAATGACAAAATTTTATTTAAATTAAATTCGGTTATAGAAGAAATAAAGGGAGAAGAAGCGGTAGATTCTATTGTGTTTAAAGACACGGTATCAGGTAAATTTACGGAATATAAGGCCGATTCAAAAGATGGGTTGATAGGAGTTTTTGTTTTCATAGGGTATACTCCTAATACAAGGTTTTTAGGAAATGCTGTTCAAACAGATTCTTCCGGATATATCATTACAGATGATAGGATGGCTACTAATTTAGAAGGTGTTTTCGCAGCAGGGGATATACGAGTAAAGCCTTTGAGACAGGTTGTTACAGCTGTTTCCGACGGAGCTGTTGCTGCGGTAGAGGCAGAAAAATACGTGGAAAGAATGAAAGAATAGTCAAGATTTTTGATATTTTGAATATTCTGCTGAGACTCGATGTGCTAAATCCATTTTTAGTCATATATATCCATAGAAATATAATGCAAAAATGATGCCATGTATTGAAAAATGTTTTGCTGAATGATGTAGAATTATGTTATAATTGAAAGGCAGGCTGATATTGGCATAAGGCATAATCAAGATACTGAACATAAAAACCTTTCAACTATTGAAAGAGAGTGCCTGCATTAAAATAGTTGATATTATGAGATATTCAGCAAGACTTAATTGTTTGATTGAGAGGTGGTGAGTAGATGAGGCTGGGATTTGACTTAAGTATTGAACAGATACAGAAACTAGTAATGACGCCCGAGTTGATTCAGGCTATTCAGATACTCCAATTCAACACACAGGAACTGGAAAGCTTCATTGATGAACAGTTATTAGTAAATCCTTTATTAGATACAAGTACTGTGAACCAAACTGAAAATAAAGATAAGCAGCAGATGGAAGATACAAAAGAGCCGGAGAATGAAGAAAAACAATATGATGAAGAATATCCTAATGCTAATGATGTGGATTGGAAAGAGTATTTCAAAGATTATGATGATATTAGTTATCGGCAGAAAGAATACCGTGACGAATCTAAGGAAATGTCATACGAACAATTTGTTTCAAATGATATAACCTTGTCTGAACATCTTCTGTTTCAATTACAATTTTCCGATGGTGACAAATATGTGAAAAGAGTTGGAAGATATATTATTGAATCTCTTAATCAAAATGGATATATGACTCTATCTGTTGAAGAAATAGCGGAAAGATTTAAAGTGGACAACCAAATGATTGAAGATGTTTTGTCTTTGATACAAAGCTTTGAACCTCCCGGAGTTGCAGCACGAAACTTACAGGAATGTTTGCTGCTTCAGATGAAACATGCTAAAGTAAAGGACAAGAACCTGGAGAAAATTATACAGGATCATCTTCATGATATTGCAGATAATAGATTAAATAATATTTCAAAATCAGTGAACCTTCCGGTAGAAGAAATTCAGAGGTATGCAGATATAATAAAAAAGTTTGAACCCAAACCAGGAAGACAATTCAATTCTGATACGGATATAAAATATATTGTTCCTGATGTTACGCTGGAAAAGGTAGGAGATAGGTATATTATAATTGTCAATGATACAACTGCTCCGAGGCTTTATATTAATTCATATTATCGAAGGATGTTGATGGATTCTGAAAAGGAATCACAAATATCCAAATATCTGACAGGCAAGTTGAATTCTGCTTTATGGTTGATAAAGAGCATTGAGCAAAGAAGGCAAACAATTTACAATGTAGTAAAAACTATTGTAGATTATCAGCATGGATTTTTTGACCACGGAAAGAAATATCTCGTTCCCATGACACTTAAACAAGTTGCTGAAGAAGTAGGGATTCACGAATCCACGGTAAGCAGAGCGATTAACGGAAAATACCTCCAGTGTCCGGGTGGGATATATGAAATAAAATACTTTTTTTCAAGCGGTGTTTCTTATGCACATGGTCAGGGTGTTGCATCTGAAAGTATAAAAACCATGATAAAAGAATTGGTTGAAGGAGAGAATCCTAAAAAGCCTCTGAGTGATCAGCAGATTACTGAGAGACTTAATGAAAAACAAATAAAAATTTCGAGAAGAACCATTGCGAAATACAGGGAAGAAATGAATATTGCTTCTTCATCAAAGCGGCGTAGGTATTGAAGTGAAGAATATTGAAAAAAGGTCAATTTATAGTTGATGCAAAAGCTTTTGCTTTTATCCCGTATAGTGATAAAAACTAAAACTTTATCTGAGCTCAGATAAAGTTTTTTGATTAATATGTATATTATACTTTAAGTATTACAAAAATATTTTTAGTTGATTTTGGAAATAGATATGATATAATTTCCATGGGACTTATTCTTTTAATATAGGACTTTTTTAGTCCCGGGAGGAAAAAATGGAAACAAATTTACATGAGGCTCTCAGGATACAAAGTATCATTGTTCCGGAAATGATGACGATTCTTTTTAGAAGGTACGAAATACTCAATATCATTTCATCTAATGAGCCTATTGGACGAAGAAATATATCGTCGTTGCTTGGTTTAGGTGAGAAAATAGTTCGAAATGAATCCGGATTTTTACAGGAAAAGTTATTAGTTCATATAAATAATCGGGGAATGTGTATTACAGATAAAGGTCGAAAGTTGCTGGAGGATGCCGAATCTTGGATATACAAGCTAAGAGCTCTTGATGATCTGGGAAAAGATTTGGCAGAAGTATTGTCAGTTAAAAAAGTAATTATATCTTTCCGAGATACTAATAACAGAAAGATTATTATGCAAGAAACAGGTAAAAAAGCTGCAGAATATCTTAAGTCGATTATTTCTGACGATATGAATATAGGAATTACTGGGGGAACGACAATGGCTGCTACCGTCAGGGAGATGCCAAAATTTAATTTTAATAATAAAAATATTACTATTATACCTGCAAGAGGCGGGCTTGGTGTTGATGTAGAAATTCAGGCCAATAGCATTGCTGCAATTTTGGCGGAAAGGCTCAATTGTTCGTATCAACTTCTCCATCTAACAGAAAATTTATCTAAAGAACTATTGGAATCATTAAGAGAATATCCTGAAATAAAAGGAACTATGGAATATATAGAAAAGATTGATACACTTATATTTGGTATCGGGAGAGCGGATGTGATGGCTGAAAGACGCCATCTTAAAGATTCTCAGAAAAAAAATCTAAATGAAAAAGGTGCGGTAGCAGAAGCTTTTGGATATTATTTTGACGAGAAGGGAAAAATAGTAGATGTGGTAAATACCGTAGGAATCACGCTTGAACAGTATAATAAGCTTGATCATATTATTTGTGTGGCATCCGGAATTGAAAAAGCATCTGCAATACGGGCTGTCAGTAAATTAAACCCCAATCTTGTTTTGATTATAGATGAAGCTTTGGCAAAAGCGATTCTTAAGGATAGTTATTGATTATTTTTCTGTTAACAACAAAGCAATATAATAATATCAAAATATATTTTTTTTAAGGAGGAAATTATTCATGAAGGTGAAAGTTGGAATTAATGGTTTTGGGAGAATAGGAAGAAACGCATTTAAGGAGGCTCTTCAGAAAACTAATTTTGAAGTTGTTGCAATCAATGATTTAACAGATCCTCACACATTGGCGCATTTGTTGAAATATGATAGTGTCTTTGGAAAATTCGATGGGACAGTTGAATCAAAAGAAGGAGCAATTGTAGTAAATGGAAAGGAAATAAAAATTTTGTCTGAAAGAAATCCTGAGAATCTTCCCTGGAGTGAAATAGGTGTGGAAGTTGTTCTTGAATCCACAGGTTTATTTACTAAAAAGTTGGATGCAGAAAAACACATCAAGGCGGGAGCTAAAAAGGTAATTATTTCTGCTCCGGCAAAAGAAGAGGATATAACAATTGTATTAGGAGTCAATGAAGAAAAATATGATCCGGATACGCATCATGTTATTTCAAATGCCTCCTGCACAACCAATTGCCTTGCACCATTTGCTAAAGTTATTGATGAAAAATTTGGGATAAAGAGGGGGCTTATGACAACTGTACACTCGTACACAAATGATCAAAAAATACTTGATCTTCCTCATAAAGATTTGAGAAGAGCAAGAGCTGCAGCACAATCGATTATTCCAACAACCACCGGGGCGGCAAAAGCTGTTGCATTGGTTCTTCCCCAGCTTAAAGGAAAACTAAATGGTTTGGCTATGAGAGTGCCTTCGCCAACCGTGTCGGTAGTAGATTTGGTTTGTGAACTGGGAAAAAGCGCTACGGCAGAAGAAATTAATGCTGCAATGAAGGCAGCTGCTGAAAACGAGCTTAAAGGTATATTAGGTTATAGCGAAGAACCACTGGTATCGGTAGATTATAAACAGGATTCTCGATCTTCTATTGTTGACGGACTTTCTACAATGGTAATGGATGGGAATATGGCAAAAATTGTATCTTGGTATGATAATGAGTGGGCATATTCTATCAGAGTTGTCGATTTAATAGCTTACGTTATAGAAAAAGGCATTTAACTAAGAGGCTGATAATTTAAGTGAAGCAAAGAAGTTTTATATCGTGAAAAATACTGTAGAACATCAGGTGGTGATATTGATGAAGAAAAGTATAGAAGATATATCTATAGACGGACAGAAAGTATTGGTTCGTTGTGATTTTAATGTTCCAATGGATGAGCAGGGAAATATTACAAATGATATGCGTATAAGAAGTGCACTCCCTACTATTAGATATTTGCAGAAACATCAGACCGGAATAATTCTGATGTCTCATTTAGGTAGACCGAAAGGAATTCCGAATAAGAAATATAGTTTGTACCCGGTTTCAATACGTTTGCATCAGCTTTTAAATACAAAAGTGCTTTTTATTGAAGATGATAGGGTAGTAAGTGAAAAGACAAAAAATATTGTTAAAAACATGAAAAATGGAGAAATAATGCTCTTGGAGAATGTGCGTTTTCGCAAAGAGGAAACAGATAATGATTTTACTTTTTCTAAAGAGCTCTCTTCATTGGGAGATATATTCGTTAATGATGCTTTTGGGTCTGCCCATCGTGCTCATGCTTCTACTGCCGGGATTGCCGAATTCCTTCCTTCGGTATCCGGGTATCTTATAAAAAAAGAGCTGGATGTCATGGGAAGTGCATTGGAGAATCCTGAAAGACCTTTTACGGCTATTCTTGGAGGAGCCAAAGTTAGTGATAAAATCGGGGTTATTAAGAATTTATTACATAAAGCGAATACGCTTATTATTGGAGGAGGTATGGCATATACCTTTCTAAAATCAAAAGGATATGATGTTGGAAAATCTTTACTTGAAGAAGATAAAATTGAGTTAGCTAAATCTCTGATAGATGAGGCAATAGAGAAAAAAGTTAAACTATTACTTCCGGAGGATGTAGTAGTGGCTGAAGAATTCAAAAATGAAACAAAATTCAAATGTGTCAAGAAGGATGAGATTCCACCTGACTTTATGGGTCTTGATATTGGAAGGCAGACTATTGAAATTTTCAAGAAAGAAATCATGCAATCCGGAACAATTATCTGGAATGGCCCCATGGGAGTATTTGAAATGCCGAATTTTGCCAAGGGGACAGAAGCCATTGCAATGGCAATGGCTGATAGCAATGCGCTTACGATTATTGGAGGTGGAGACAGTGCTGCCGCAGTAGAACAAATGGGATTTGCAGAGAAAATGACACATATATCTACAGGTGGAGGTGCTTCTCTTGAATTTTTGGAGGGGATAGAACTTCCCGGAGTTGCTGCTTTAGATGATAAATAATAAGTATTAAGAGGAGAGAATAGAATGAGAAAACCTATTATTGCAGCCAATTGGAAAATGCATAAAACAGTTTCAGAAGCTGTAGAATTTATTAATAAATTTAAGAAATTAATGGGAAATACCGATGTTGAAGTTGTACTGTGTGTGCCTTTTACTCAGCTTTGGGCTGTAAAAGAAGCTTTAAAGGAGACAAATATTAAGATAGGTGCTCAGAATATGCATTATGAAGAAAAAGGAGCTTTCACAGGAGAAATATCGGCAGTTATGTTACAAGAAATGGAGGTTGATTTTTGTATCATAGGACACTCGGAGCGCAGACAGTATTTCGGGGAAACAGATGAAACAATAAATAAGAAACTACATTCTGCTTTTAATAATGATATAATTCCGATTCTTTGTGTGGGAGAATCTCTTGAGGAAAGAGAAGAGGGAAAGACCGAAGAAGTCGTGAGGCGACAAGTTAGTGCGGATTTGAAAGGTCTGAATGAAGAACAGGTATCGAGATTGATTATTGCATATGAACCTATTTGGGCTATTGGAACCGGAAAAACCGCAACTCCTGAACAGGCAAATGAAACCATTGCCCTCATAAGAGAAATTGTAAAAGAGATATTCGATGATGTGGTATCGGAAAAGCTGAGAATACAGTATGGTGGAAGTGTTAAAGCGAAGAATGCATCCGATATCATGAATCAGGATGATATTGACGGAGCTTTGGTAGGAGGAGCAAGTCTAAATCCCAATGATTTTATAGAAATTGTGAATTTTTAAGGAGGTACGAAATGGCTACTTATATAGAGGAAATTTATGCAAGGGAAATATTAGATTCCCGTGGAAACCCAACGATTGAAGTTGAAGTTTATCTTGAAGACGGAAGTATGGGAAGAGCAGCAGTGCCGTCGGGTGCATCTACAGGTGCATTTGAAGCGGTGGAATTAAGGGATGAAGATGAGGACAGGTATCTGGGAAAAGGCGTGTTGGCTGCGTTAGATAATGTAAATGAAGTTATTGCTCCTGAGATTGAAGGGATGAATGCTCTGGATCAAATAGCCATTGATACTATTATGCAGGAATTAGACGGTACCGAGAATAAAGGTAAATTGGGTGCTAATGCAATTCTTGGGGTTTCAATGGCCGTGGCACATGCTGCCGCAGAGTCTTTAGGGCTTCCGTTGTTTCAATATATTGGAGGTGTAAATGGAAAAATTTTACCTATTCCAATGATGAATATACTAAATGGAGGAAAACATGCCGACAACAATGTAGATATACAGGAATTTATGATTATGCCGATTGGTGCTGAAAACTTCAAAGATGCTGTCAGAATCAGTTCAGAGATTTTTCATAATCTAAAGAAGGTATTAAAAACAAAAGGTCTTAATACTGCAGTAGGAGATGAAGGCGGGTTTGCACCTGATTTATCATCTAATGAAGAAGCCATTCAGGTTATTATTGAAGCAATCAAAAAGACAGGTTATAATGCCGGCAGCGATGTGAAGATTGCTCTTGATGTTGCGGCAACAGAATTTTATGATACGGTTTCTAAGAAATATCTATTTGAAGGAACTGAAAAGACATCTGAAGAAATGGTAGAATATTACGAAATGCTGGTTGAGAAGTATCCGGTCATATCCATAGAAGATGGTCTTTCAGAGGACGACTGGAATGGTTGGAAGCTTATGACCGAAAGATTGGGCGGTAGAATTCAGTTGGTGGGCGATGATTTGTTTGTAACCAATACGGAAAGGCTTTCAAAAGGCATTGGAATGGGTGTTGCTAATTCTATTCTCATAAAGGTGAATCAGATTGGTACCCTTACCGAGACTTTAGATGCTATTGAAATGGCAAAAAAAGCCGGATATACTTCGATTATTTCACATCGTTCAGGAGAGACGGAAGATGTGACAATTTCAGATTTGGTTGTTGCAACCAATGCAGGGCAAATTAAAACCGGTGCTCCTTCAAGAACAGACCGTGTGGCCAAATATAATCAATTGATGCGGATTGAAGAGCTGCTGGACTATACAGGAAAATATGCTGGACAAAGCGCTTTTTACAATTTAAGATAGACTTAAATTCCGGACTTCTTAGACATAGCATTGGGATTGCAATGCTGAGAAAGCATGGAAGGCAAGAGAAAATTCAGTAAATTAAAAATGGTAAAATATGTATTAATCTGCATAAATCATCTGTTTTATGGCACAATATTAAAAAGCTTATTGCTTTATACTGGCAATAAGCTTTTTAGAACTTTTTAGATATATTTATGTATGTATAAATATATACATTGATTTTAAATAGTGCATATGATATAATTTTCCTGCTGATTTTTAAGCGATATTTGTATATATTAAGTGTGGTAATATATATTAATAAATCATTAAATCATTCTTAAAAACGCAATATTTTTAATTATTCAGTAAGATCTGATTATTGTTCAGGGAGGTGTATTAATGAGAATAGTTCTGATGATTTTCCAGGTGTTGGCATCGTTAATTCTGATTGCAAGTATTTTAATGCAGTCAGGCAAGAGTGCCGGGTTGTCCGGCTCTATCGGAGGAGGTGCCGAACAGCTGTTTGGAAAGAAAAAAGGAAGAGGATATGAGGCGCTTTTAAGCAAGGTTACGACTGTAGGTGCTATTGTATTCATTATTTGTTCTTTATTACTGGTAACAATAGAATAAATAACTATATGTACTGTACTTGAACATGAATTACCTTTTAATCATTATTAAAACAAACATTAAATAAGGAGGCAGTATAAAAATGGGTTATGAGATATTTGCACCTGTTGCGGGGATCATAGCACTTGTCTTTGCTTTTCTTCTTGCCGGTTATATAAGCAAAGTAGATGAAGGCACTGACAGGATGAAAGAGATATCGTCTTATATTCGCGAAGGTGCAATGGCATTTCTTACAAGAGAATATAAGGCTCTTGTAATATTTGCAGCAATTTTATTTGTTGTACTTGGTTTTGGAATTGGTTGGGGAACAGCAGGCACATTCATATTAGGCGCTTGTTTTTCTGCACTTGCAGGTTTTTTTGGAATGAAAGTTGCGACAAAGGCAAATGTTCGAACAGCCAATGCGGCAAGAGAAGGCGGCATGAATAAGGCCTTGAGTGTTTCTTTTAAAGGTGGGGCTGTCATGGGTATGTCGGTAGTGGGACTCGGTCTTCTTGGAATTGGAGGACTTTTTGCTATTCTTGGATTAGACAAAATAGGCATTATTACCGGTTTTAGTTTGGGTGCTTCATCAATTGCATTATTTGGACGAGTTGGTGGAGGCATCTACACAAAGGCAGCCGATGTAGGCGCAGATCTTGTAGGTAAGGTTGAAGCAGGTATTCCAGAAGATGATCCAAGAAATCCGGCTGTTATAGCAGATAATGTGGGAGATAATGTTGGTGATGTCGCAGGAATGGGAGCAGACTTATTTGAATCTTATGTCGGTTCAATTATTTCTGCAATTACACTTGCTGTAATGCTTCCCCACATTGATGCATTTAACGGATCGGTATTTCCACTTTTACTTG
The DNA here is from genome assembly GCA_964553505.1 of uncultured Eubacteriales bacterium. GTDB lineage: Bacteria > Bacillota > Clostridia > Peptostreptococcales > JAAYPU01 > JAENZQ01. The sequence goes on from CAZKKX010000011.1 coordinate 22,441, forward strand.
CAGCCTCAGGTATCATTGCCTCCATAATTGGAACATTATTTGTTAAAGGTGATGAGAATTCTAATCCTGCAAATGCTCTTAATAAAGGTACATATGTAAGTGGTCTTGTTGTCTTAGTGGTTGCATTTATCATGAGCAGGGCTTTCTTTGGAAATCTAAATCCTTTCTTTGCGGTTTCAGCAGGATTAATAGTTGGAATTCTTATTGGAAAGATTACGGAAATATATACATCAGGAGATTATAAATTTGTTAAAAAAATAGCAAAGCAGTCTGAAACAGGTCCGGCAACAACTATTATCAGCGGTTTTGGCGTAGGGATGCTATCAACAGCATGGCCGATATTATTAATTGCCGTAGGCATTTTAGTTGCCTTTAAACTTGAAGGATTATATGGAATTGCACTTGCAGCAGTAGGTATGTTATCAACAGCCGGCATTACTGTAGCAGTGGATGCATATGGGCCTATAGCTGATAATGCAGGCGGTATAGCAGAAATGTCCGAGCTTCCCAATGAAGTGAGACAAATTACCGACAAATTGGATGCGGTGGGAAATACAACAGCTGCAATAGGAAAAGGGTTTGCAATCGGCTCAGCAGCATTAACGGCACTTGCTCTATTTGCTTCCTATTCTCAGGTTGTTGGACTTTCTACCATTGATATCCTAAACCCTAAAGTGGTTGCAGGGCTTTTCATAGGCGGTATGCTCCCATTTCTATTTTCTGCTCTAACGATGGATGCTGTGGGACGTGCAGCAAACGAAATGATCGAAGAAGTAAGGAGACAGTTCCGAGAAATTCCCGGAATCATGGAAGGTACAGGAAAACCCGAATATGCCAAATGTGTTGATATAAGCACAGCATCAGCATTAAAGGAAATGTTGGTTCCTGGAGTCATGGCAGTTGTTGCTCCGATTTTAATAGGATTTATTTTGGGACCGGAGGCATTGGGAGGTATGCTTGCAGGTGCACTTGTAGCAGGTGTATTAGTTGCGATTATGATGGCTAATGCAGGCGGTGCTTGGGATAATGCAAAGAAATATATTGAAGAAGGCAATCATGGCGGTAAAGGAAGTGAAGCACATAAAGCAGCCGTTGTAGGAGATACCGTAGGAGATCCTTTTAAAGATACCTCAGGACCTTCGATCAATATACTTATTAAGCTGATGACTATAGTAGCCGTTGTATTTGGCCCTTTGTTTATAAACGGAGGACTCTTATAGGATTCATACTTGTTTTAGCATTTGTAGAGTTATTTTGTACTCATCTTGAAAAGAAAAATGGGGGAGAATTCAAGGTATTAGGTGCAAAATAATTCATAAACAAAAGGGACCGTAACGGAAGGGACGGTTCTTTTTGTTTCGATTTTATTAAAAGTAAACAGAATAACCGTCCTGTCCCTATTTTATTATTAATTAATTAATGGAATTTTTTTCTTTATTTTTGTTTAAAATTTTTATAACATGTAATAATAGAAATGAAAGGAGAGATTTATATATGAAAAAACTATCTATAAAAAATTTATCTTTATTACTTGTTCTTTTACTTATCATCTCATTGATTTCATTAGGATGTGCAGGTGACAATAATAACAACAATACTAATCCGGATCAAACACCTATTGAGGGAGAAGGAGGGGGAGATATCGAGGATGGTAATGAAACAGAAGACGAAAATCAGGAACAGACAATAGAAGGCACCTTTACCGGATGGATAGACAGTAATAGCTTTGAAGTCATATCCAACAATGTACCATATGCTATTCGAATAAGCGAAGATGTTGTCATGCCGGACGATACTCTTGATGGTAGAACCGTGCGTATCACTTTTGTAACTAATGAACATGGGCAAAATATTATCAGAGAAATAGAAGTAATTGAATAATTGAATAAAAGAAAGTAAATAAATACTGAATTTCACTCCGCATTGGCGGAGTGTCTTTTTTAATATTAAATATAACAAAGAAGCATTGATACGAGTATGGTTAAGTGTTTTGTGATATAATTACAAAAAAAGGAAAGAATATTACCGTACAACAATTTACTGGAGGGAAAAATGGATATCAATAAAAAAATAATAGATGTTCTGAGTAACAAGGACTACAGCCCTATGACAGATGAGGCTATTATTAAACATCTCGGGGTAGAGAGAAGCCAAATAGGAAAGTGTATATCAGAATTGGATAAGTTAGAGCATGAAGGTGTAATATTCAAAACTAAAAAGAATAAATATGTTTTGCCAAATCGTATAAACCTGGTAGTGGGGACATTGAAAATGAATAGAAAAGGTTTTGGATTTGTGTTGCCGGAAAGCGATAAGAAAGGAGATGTTTATATTGCTTCAAGTGAAATGAATGGAGCAATGAATGGAGATAAAGTTGCCGTAAGGTTGATGTATGATAAAGAAGGTGAAAAGAGCAGAGAAGGGGAAATTATAAAAATTATTAAAAGGGAAAATTATGAAGTTGTAGGGACATTTGAAGGGGGTAACAAGTTTGGTTTTGTCATACCAAATGATTCTAAGTTAGGTACAGATATATTTATCCCTCAGGAAAATATTAATGGCGCCAGAACAGGTGATAAGGTTGTATCAAAAATATTGGTATGGCCTGAAAAAAGAAGAAGTCCCGAAGGAAAGATCATTGAAATTCTCGGCAAGGAAGATGAAGCTGGCACTGATATTGCCGCAATCATTCGGCAGTATAAGCTTTCAGAAACTTTTCCGCAGAAAGTACGGACAGAAGCGGATAATATTTCTATAGAGATAAAACAGGAAGAGATTTTAAAGCGCAAAGATTATCGTGCAAAAAGCATTATTACAATAGACGGTGCAGATGCCAAAGATTTGGATGATGCTGTCTCGGTGGAAAAAGTAAGTAATGGGAATTATCTGTTAGGTGTGCATATTGCAGACGTAAGTTATTATGTTAAAGAGAAGAGTTTTTTGGACAAGGAAGCATTAAAAAGAGGATGCAGTGTTTATTTGATTAATAAGGTATTACCGATGCTTCCTGAGAATCTTTCAAATGGAGTTTGCAGTCTAAACCCAAATTCGGATAGGCTGACACTTTCTATAGAAATGGAAGTCGACTCTTTAGGAAGGGTTATATCACATGATATATTCAACAGTATTATCAATTCTAAAGAACGTATGGTTTATACGGATGTTTCAGATATTATAGAAAATGAAGATGAAGAGTTAATTAACAAATATCGGCATATTTATGATGATTTATTACTTATGAAGGAGCTCGCCGAAATTCTTAATAGAAGCAGAGATGAAAGGGGCAGTATTGATTTTGATTTTGATGAAGCCTTTATTCATTTAAACGAACAGGGAATTCCCACAAAGGTTGAGACTGCCGAGAGAAGAACCGCCAATAGAATAATTGAAGAATTCATGTTAAAGGCAAATGAGACTATAGCAGAGCATTTTCACTGGTTGGAGGTTCCTTTTATTTATAGGGTTCATGAGGAGCCGGAGGAAGATAAAATCAGTGAGTTTAAAAAATTTATATATAATTTCGGATATGTGTTAAAAGGTAATCCGGATATAATTCGCCCCAAAATGCTTCAGGAAATTACTAAAAAAATAAAAGGAAAGAGAGAAGAGAATGTAATCAGTACCGTTATGTTGCGCTCTTTAAAAAAAGCCTCTTACTCTCCTCAGTGTCACGGGCATTTTGGGCTGGCGGCAGATTTTTACTGTCATTTTACATCTCCCATAAGAAGATATCCTGATTTAATGATACACCGCATTATTAAGGAGACCATCGAAAAAGGACAGATGAGCGGAAAACGTATAAAGCAACTGGACAAGATAGTTGAAGAAGCATCACAAAAATCTTCGGAAGCAGAGAAAATCGCAGAAAACATTGAAAGAGAAGTGGAGGACCTGAAAAAAGCCGAATACATGTCTGGGCATATTGGAGAAATTTTTTCAGGAATTATCAGCGGAGTAACATCCTTTGGAATATTTGTTGAACTGGATAATACAATAGAAGGATTGGTAAGGATCAGCAGTATCGATGACGATTACTATATATATGATAAAGAAAACTATAAGCTTGTGGGAGAAAGAACAAAAAGAACCTTCTCATTGGGAGAGGAAGTGACCATAAAGGTTGTAGGTGTAAACATTCCCAATCATGAAATCGATTTTGAGATTGAATAATTCTGTACAATATAAAAATATGATTAATTTTTTTCAAAATTGTACATCCTAAAATATGAAAAAATTTTTTAGGAGGGAAACTAATGAAAGTCAAAGATTTAATGACCAGCAATGTGCTTTATGCAAGACCAGATACGTCACTTGAAGAAATCGCACAATATATGAAACAACATGATGTAGGTTCTATACCAGTATGCAATGAAAATGGTGAGGCGATAGGGATTGTAACAGACAGAGATATTGTTTTAAGAGCAATCTCTTCAGGAGCTCAGAATATGACTGCCGGCGATGTCATGAGCAGTAACCTTGTATATGCATCTTCTAATACAAATGCTCATGAAGCAGCAAGTTTGATGGCTAAAAATCAAATCAGAAGGCTACCTATTGTGGATAATAACAGGCTTGTTGGAATGCTTGCAATGGCTGATATCGCGAGGAAAAACATATATGTGGATGAAGCCGGAGATGCACTTAGCGCTATATCCAAGCCAGGTCATTTCAGCTAAATTATTTTGATTATATAAAGCTGCTTTTCTCATAAAGGGGAAAGCCGCTTTTTTGTCTCCTACTCAATCTTTATAAAATGGCAGTTTATGTATATGTGTGAAATATATTCTGGTATAATTGTATTATTAAGAAGTGCAGGAGTGATAGAAGATGAACAAAGATATGATCGATATTGAAATAAAATGGGGCAATTACTGCCTGAAAAAGAAAGTTAGGGCAGGAATTCTTATTAAGGAGTTATTGCCGATGTCAGTTGTCAAACCTGAACCTGTAATTGTGGCCGCAAAGATTAATAATAATATACGAGAATTGACTTACAAATTGTCAAAAGATTGCAAAATAGAGTTTATTGATTTGTCAGATATAGATGGAAACAGGATTTACCAAAGGAGCTTAAGTTTTATTTTTATAAAGGCTGCAAAAGAAATCTTGGGAAGTTGTTCCGTAACCATTGAGCATTCTTTAAGTAAGGGACTATATTGCGAAATAAAGTACCAAAGAGATATAAATGAAAAAGATGTAACAGATATAAAAGAGCGGATGAAAGAAATCATTGATCAGGATATACCTTTTAAGAAAGAAGAAATAACATGCAGTGAGGCAATGACTATTTTTAGAGAGCAGGAAATGGATTCAAAAGTCAAGCTCCTGAAGTTTCGAAAGAAAGATTTTGTAAAAATATATACTTGTGGGTGGCTGAAAAATTATTTTTACGGTTACATGGTTCCCAGTACAGGCTACATCAAGTATTTTGATTTAAAGTTTTATGAGCCGGGTGTTATACTGAGATTTCCGCAAATTGATAAACCAAACTGCCTTCCGGAATATATTGAGCAGAAAAAGCTTGCAGGTATATTTAAAGAAGCTGAGGATTGGGGAGAGCTGATGAAGCTTTCTTATGTATCCGATTTAAATGAAAGGATTGAAACAGGAACTTATGAGGAAGTTATAAGAATAACTGAAGCATTACATGAGAAAAAGATTGCCCAAATTGCAGACTGGATCACTAAGGACACGAAAAGGATTATTCTTATTGCAGGACCATCTTCATCCGGCAAGACGACTTTTGCTCAAAGATTGTCCATACAATTAAAAGTAAATGGCTTGGATCCCGTTGCTTTTTCTACAGACGACTATTTTGTAGAAAGAGATCAGACGCCTGTAGATGAAAATGGCGAATACGATTATGAATCTTTGAATGCTCTTGATTTGGATTTATTTAATCAACACCTGAAAGATTTAATAGCAGGAAAGGAAGTTGATCTTCCGGTATTCAATTTTATTAAAGGTAAAAAAGAATTTGGAAAGCGGATTCTAAAGATTTTATCAAACCAGCCTATAATTATAGAAGGCATTCATGGTTTGAACAATAAATTAACTGAAAAAATTCCGGATCATGATAAATTTAGAATTTATATTAGTGCATTGACCCAATTGAACATTGATAATCATAATCGTATCCCTACTACAGATACAAGATTATTAAGGCGGATAGTCCGTGACAGCAAATTTAGGGGGCATTCCGCCAAAACAACACTGCAGCTTTGGACATCTGTCAGAAGAGGAGAAGAACGAAACATATTTCCATTTCAGGAGCAGTCAGATGCTATGTTTAATTCTGCTTTGGTCTATGAATTAGCGGTTTTAAAAAAATATGCAGAACCCTTATTAAATGAAATCAAAGAAGATGAAGAAGAGTATACTGAGGCAAAGCGCTTGTTAAAATTTCTAAGTTATTTTTTGTCCATTGAAAATGAAAACGCCATATTGAATAATTCCATAATAAAAGAATTCATTGGAAGTAGTTGTTTTTATGACTAAAAATAAATATCAGTATCTGCTTGGGTGTCATTTGTCTTCTTCAAAGGGATATCGAAAGATGGGAGAAACCGCAATAGCAATCAAAGCAAACACTTTTCAGTTTTTTTCCAGAAACCCCAGAGGCGGCAGTGCAAGATCACTTAATCAACCGGACTTGGATGCGCTGAGTGTTCTTTTAAAAAATAATAACTTCGGTAATGTATTAGTGCATTCCCCCTATACATTAAATATGGCTTCGGCAAATCCCAAGTCGAGGGAATTTGCTAAAATGATTTTTAAAGATGATATGGAAAGAATGAATAAAATACCATGCAATTTATATAATTTTCACCCGGGGAGCCATTCAGGGCAAGACTACAAACAAGGAATTAATCAAATCGTTGAAATAATCAATGCCACACTTACTGAAGATATGAATACGATTGTTTTACTTGAAACAATGTCAGGCAAAGGGAGTGAGATTGGTCGAACTTTTGAAGAATTAAGGGATATCATAGACAGAGTTAAACTGTCTGAAAAAATGGGTGTATGTTTGGACACTTGTCATCTTTACAGTGCAGGTTATGATATCGTCAATAAATTAGAGAGTGTTTTAGAAGCACTTGAAAAAATCATAGGGATTTCCAGAATCAAAGCAGTTCATCTTAATGATAGCATGCATTCTTTCAATAGCAAAAAAGACAGACATGCGGAGATTGGTAAAGGAAGCATTGGATTAGAAGCGATTGTAAGGTTTATAAAGCATCCTCAATTAAAGCATTTGCCTTTTATACTTGAAACACCTCTTGACACAAAGGCCCACGGGGATGAAATAGCCATGCTTAGAGAAATTTTGTCCTGATCTACGGTATTATCTCAATAGAGGATATAGAGAATACGAAACAGGTGGAACAAAAGGCAAAAAAAAACACGAGCCAATCCATCAATTCTAACTGGATTGGCTCTAATAACTTTCAATGCTTATTGTTTTTGGTGGAACCACCCTCTTTCAATTGTATTACAATCAATCTTTAGGGGGAATCACCTCTTTCTGCTGAATTTTTCTTTCTGCAAAATATTTTGCTTAACTGTATTATAACAAAAAAGTACAAGAAATGTCAATATAATTATTATACAATTCAGAATATTAAATCAGTTTTTTTTTATTTCCGATACCGGAGATATTTTTTTTGCTTTATAGTATAATAGATGAAATTAGGATTATTGCATTAAATATTGTATAATTAGATTTCAGTTTAGTGAATGCGGGGCGCGGAGTAATGAAAAAGGTAATTTGACAAGAAGTATGAAAGAAAGATTCTTGATTAT
>CAZKKX010000012.1:0-30037 GCA_964553505.1 uncultured Eubacteriales bacterium
ATACTTGACAGCAATAAGCAAAGTACAATAACATAAAGTAAAGATATTAAAATTACTAGTAGTACACTGTCAATTCTAACTTTGTGTTATCTGGTAAGAGAAATTTTGCAGGACAAGGCAGACGATAACGCGGTCGTGCAGAAATTTAATTGTCGGGAACATATAGAATTATGGTGGACAGTGTACTAATATACATAGGAGTCTGTATATGCTGCTATTAGAATTATTTAGGAGCCTCTTTAATAAATTAGGTATTATTATCTTAATTGCTTTTTTATTATCGCGTTCTAATATTATAAAACGATATTTATTAAAGTCAGAATTATCACTCAAGGACAAAATCAGTTTTGCACTTGTATTTGGGGGCTTGGGTATTATTGGGACATATACCGGTGTGGAGATTAATGATGCTATAGCAAATTCAAGATCCATTGGCGTCATCGTAGCAGGTTTGTTCGGAGGTCCGTGGATAGGGATTGCAGCAGGGCTTATCGCCGGCATCCATAGAATACTGATACCCTTTGGAAAATTCACTGCAGTGGCTTGTGGGGTGTCGACTATTATTGGGGCATCCTTGCAGGGTATTCAAAAAAATATATTGACAAAAAACATAACAAATGGATTTATGGTGTCTTGCTTACTGTAATTATAGAAGCTATTCAAATGGTGATCATATTATTGATTTCACGACCATTTGATCAGGCCTTACTTCTTGTAAGGATTATCTTTTTCCCAATGGCATTTATTAATTCTTTCGGAACAGGTATATTTATTTTATTGATTCAGCAGATATTTGAAGAAAATGAAAGAGCGGCAGCTGTCAAAGCACAGCTGGCATTAAATATTGCAACTAGAACGCTTCCTATTTTGAGGCAAGGGTTAAATAAATATTCTGCAGAGGCTGCGGCTAAAATTATATATGAAACCACCAGCTTTAATGCCGTATCATTCACAGATACAGGAACAGTTTTAGCTTTTGTGGGTAAAGGGGCGGATCATCATAAAACAGGTAGCCCCATTAATACCGAAGTAACGAAAAAAGCAATTAAATCAAATACGTTTATCATTGCAAAAGAAAAAGCGGAAATAGAATGTAATGAAAAATCTTGTATGTTAAAATCTGCTATCATTGTACCGCTTAATATGAAGGATCAAGCAGCAGGTACTTTAAAGCTATACAAAACCATAGAAAACAGCATTACATCTTCTGATATTGAACTTGCAAAAGGATTGGGGCACTTGTTTTCGACACAGTTGGAATTAAGCAAAATCATATATCAGGAGGAGATGTTGGCAAAGGCAGAGTTGAAAATGCTTCAAGCACAAATTCAACCACATTTTTTGTTTAATGCTTTAAATACAATTATAGCCTTTTGCAGAACGGACGCAGGAAAGGCGAGAGAATTGTTGATGAAGTTGAGCTATTATCTGAGAACAAGTTTTAAAACAAATGAGCCTTTTATTCCTTTAGAGCAGGAGCTTGAGCATATAAAAAGCTATTTAGCAATAGAAGAAGCCCGATTTTCAAATCGATTGAAGATTGTATATAATATTGATGAAAGGATTCATTGTACGGTTCCGCCACTAATCTTGCAACCAATAGTAGAAAATGCTTTGAAGCATGGATTGATGTCAACTAATTCAGGAGGGCTAATGACCATAGAAGCAGTAGAAGACGGGAATGAGATCATTATACAGATAAAGGATAATGGTGTTGGCATGAGTAAAGTAAACTTAGAAAAGGTATTTGATAATGATTTTAAGAGTGAGGGTATTGGTATTAATAATGTCAATAATAGATTAAAAAGCATATACGGGACAACTCTTGATATACAAAGTCGTATTGGAGAGGGTACCTCTGTTAAAATTACCATTCCAAAATTAGAGGAGGGCTAAAATGGTTAGAATGATAATTGTGGATGACGAAAAAGCAGCAGTAGATGAGCTTAAATTTATGCTGGATCGTTATGAAGACATTCAAATAGCCGGTACTTTTACAGATCCCGGGAAAGCACTTGAGACGATACTGATTAACGGTACAGATGTAGTTTTTCTTGATATTTCTATGCCTGAAATGGACGGATTCGTATTAGCTGAAGCAGTTCTGAAACTAAAGAACCCACCTTTTATTGTTTTTGTTACCGCTTATGATGAATATGCAATAAATGCTTTTGAGATTAATGCAGTTGATTATTTGTTAAAACCAGTTTATGAAGAGCGACTAGACAGAACCATTCAACGCGTCAAAGAAAAAATGAAGAATAAAGTAAAAATGCAAAACGAAGTAAACGCATTCATAAAAAACAGATATATTGAGAAACATTCATCCAGACTCCCGCTATGGAAAAAAGATAGAATTTATTTGGTTAAACCACAGGATATTATTTACTGTACTTGCTCTGCAGGTGAAACGATTATTAATACAAATAATAATGAATTTATTTCAACGGACTCCTTAAATCATTTTGATGAAATACTGACGCCATACAATTTTTTCAGGTGTCATAGAAGCTATTTGATTCAGCTGGATGATATTAAAGAAATCATTCCTTGGTTTAACAACACATATGCTGTGAAAATGAATAATAACAAAGAGCACATACCTATCAGCAGAAGAAAAGTTAAAGAGTTTAAAGAACTCTTAAAACTATAATATAGGGGTTGTCCCCAATGATACGCTGTGAGACATCCCTATGTAGAGTTAAAAGGACTCAATAGTAAGGTTGGGTATTAGAAGATACTCGTTAAATTATGTACTTTTACGTAAAGAAGGGATGGCAGAATACCTAAATTGCCGTTCATATCTGAACCACAACCACTCAGGTTGTGATTTTTGTATTCCATGCTAAAAACCTTCTTTTATGATTCTGAAATAAATATAATTTAGATGAAATACTACATTATACAAGGAGGAATATAAAATGGTATCTTTTTCATTATCTATCTTAGCTCTAATTTTAGGTTATGTATTTTATGGTAAGTTAGTGGCCAAAATTTTCGGAGTGGATGAAAATAGACCTACGCCGGCCACGAGCATGCAGGACGGCGTAGATTATATGCCACTGGATTGGAAAAGAGGATTTTTGATTCAATTTCTAAATATTGCAGGATTGGGGCCGATCTTTGGAGCTGTAGCAGGAGCATACTGGGGACCGGCTGCATTCCTATGGATCGTACTTGGTAGTATCTTTGCAGGAGCTACACATGATTTTTTTGCAGGGATGTTATCAGTAAGGCACAATGGTGAGACAGTAGCAGAGATTGTTGGGCGCTATTTAGGAACAACAGCAAAGAATGCAATGAGAGTATTTTCTGTAATTTTATTAATTTTAGTAGGTGTCGTATTTGTAAATGGACCAGCAGGAATTCTTGAAAATCTGACAGGATTTCCACGTATGGCATGGGTAGGTATCATTGTTGTATACTATCTATTGGCAACAGTACTTCCAATAGATAAAATCATCGGCAAAATTTATCCAATCTTTGGAGCTGTATTATTGATTATGGGATTTGGAATCATTTTAGGTATCATCTTTAAAGGATATACAATTCCAGAGATTCAATTGGCAAATTTACATCCTACAGGAAAGGCAATTTTCCCATATTTGTTTATTACAATAGCATGTGGAGCAATCAGCGGGTTCCACGCAACACAGTCACCTATAATGGCCCGCTGCTTACCTAATGAAAATTTAGGACGTAGGATATTTTATGGATCCATGATTGCAGAAGGCATTATAGCATTGATTTGGGCAGCAGCATCAATGGCATTCTTCGGTAGTACGGAAAGCTTATCTCAGGCGGGTACAGCTGCAGTAGTTGTAAGTACTATTTCCCTATCATTGCTTGGTGCAGTTGGAGGCGGGCTGGTCGTATTAGGTGTAGTGGTATGCCCTATCACATCAGGAGATACGGCTTTCAGAAGTGCGAGACTTGCCATTGCCGATGCAATGAATTATAAACAGAGTGCTATTAAAAATAGATTTATTATTGCAATTCCTCTGTTTATTGTTGGCATAGCGTTATGCTTTATAGATTTTGGAATCATATGGAGATATTTTGCATGGGCCAACCAAACACTCGCTATGATTGTGCTTTGGGCAAGTGCAGTGTATTTAGCACAAAACAATAAGTTTCATTATATTTGTTCATTGCCTGCAGCATTTATGACAGCAGTGACTACCACTTATATAATGATAGCTCCTGAAGGGTTGAAATTATCAAGCAGTTTTTCATATCCTACAGGAATAGCAGTGGCGATCATAGCATTTATATGGTTTATGTTTAAATCAAAAAGTAGTGCAAAAGAAATAAGTAAAGCAGTATAACTAGGCTGTTGAGAAATTAACCATTTCTCAAAGCTGGGATATTATAAGATTTTCCAATAATACGGTTTTCTAAAGAAAACCGTATTATATTTTTTGTTTATACAATTTTTGTTGTCCAATCCTCTACGTTCCAAATGTCCGTTACCCAGTCTTCGTAGAAATAGGGTTCATGGGAGACTAGCAAAATAGTCCCTTTAAAGGCAATTAAAGCTCTTTTGAGTTCATCTTTGGCTTCAAGATCCAAATGATTGGTCGGTTCATCTAATACCAACCAATTGATGTCTTGTAACATTAAGTGACACAATCGGACTTTGGCATTTTCGCCACCACTTAGAACCATCATTTGGCTTGTAATATGCTCATTGGTTAAACCGCAACGTGCTAATGCGGCACGAACTTCTCTGTTTTCCATAGAGGGGTAGGCTTTCCATATTTCTTCAAGGGCTGTGTTGTTGTTGTTTCTATTGGACTCTTGTTTAAAATAGCCAGGAGCCAGATAATCTCCTAAAGTTACAGTTCCGGATACAGGAGGAATATGCCCTAATAATGTCTTTAATAAGGTGGATTTGCCTAAGCCATTGACACCACGTATGGCTATTTTTTGACCTCTTTCTACAACCACATCTACAGGTTTAGTCAGGGGCTCATCGTAACCTAATATCAAGTTTTTCCCTTCAACGACAAACCGACTAGGGGTTCTTCCTTCACGGAATTCAAAGGTTGGCTTGGGCTTTTCTCTTGGTCTTTCCACAACCTCTATTTTGTCCAGTTTCTTTTGCCGGCTGTTGGCCATGCCACGTGTTGCAACACGTGCTTTGTTTCTGGAAATGAAATCTTCCATTTTTTCTATTTCTTGCTGTTGTTTTTCATAAGCTTTTAGTTCTTGTTCTTTTTTAACAGCATGCATTTGTTTGAATTGCGTATAATCTCCAGAATATCGGGTTAGGACACTATTTTCAACATGATAAACAACATTAACAACTTCATTTAACATGTCAATAGCATGTCGATAGGGACGGTTCTTTTTGACACGCTGCCACGCTACGTGTCAGGTAATAATTTTATATTTATTCGCGTAAATTTTAGGCTCTCTACGTAATAACTCGTAGAGGGCTTTGTTTTTTTGAATCAAGAAAAAGAAAGGGATGGTTGAACCGACCTTGTTTGGCGTCCCCTTGTTTGCCTTCCTTTGGTTGGTGGTCTTTCTTCTAAGAGAAATAAATTTCTCTTAGAAGAAATTTTTTTCTCTAATAGAACATTGCAAATAACATATCTTATCAAAATATATTCTTTTTTTTTGTTGAATTTATTTATTACTATACACTCTGTAAGCGAGAATATTCAGTATTTTTAGTTAATTTAGAATAAATTGATGCAATTTATTAAATATAATGGCACGGAAATTGCGGAAAAAGGATTGAGTAGTTTAACAGAATAAAAAAACGGGAGGAAAAAAAGAAAGATGAAAAAGTGTTTAATTATTTTAATGTGTTTAGTATTGAGCTTAGGCATGATGGCCGGTTGTGGAGGCAACCAAGAAGCACCGGCAGATTCAGAAGGCGGATCAAATGACGGTCCGGAATACACGATACGATTTGCTCATATCGAAAATGAATTCACCGGAGCAGCACAAGGATGTCAGCTGTTTAAAAAGTATGTGGAAGAAGGCAGTGACGGCAGAATTGCTGTAGATATACTCGGAGCAGGTTCAATGGGCGGCGAAAGAGAAATTCTGGAAAGTGTCACAATGAGCAACCTTGAGGCAGGAATGGTCATGTCCACACTGTTTACCACATATCTCGATAACTGGAATATTTTCGATTTGCCATTTGTATTCAAGGATAGAGCAGATTGGGCTGAAAAAGTAGATGGAAAACTGGGTGAAATGTTGGCAGCCGAAACAGAATCAATACATGTTAAAGTGCTAAGCTTCTTTGACGGGGGATTTAGGGTAATTTCCAATAACAAAAGACCTATTCAATCTAAGGCTGATTTCGATGGCATAAAATGCCGTGTTGGAGAATCCACTCTAAATATTAATCTTCACAAAGCTTTAGGCACTAATCCTATTCCCATGTCATTCAGTGAAGTTTACACAGCATTGCAGCAAGGAACGATCGATGGAGTAGACACATCTGTCATCTATGTACAAGATGGTAACTTCCAGGAAGTTACAAAATATTGTACATTGACTGATCATACGGCTCTGCAGATGGTAACATTTATCAATCAAGACTTTTTTGATAGTCTGCCTGCCGATCTTCAGCAAGTAGTAATGGATGCTGCTGACAAGACTACTGCTGAACAGAGAGAGATTGCAGTACAAGTTGACGAAAAAGCTATGCAGGTAATGGAGGAAGCAGGGATGCAGATTGATATTCCTTCATCAGAATTTACCGAGCAGATGATAAAAGATACTAAACCGGTCGTTGATAGTTATAGAGATACAATTGACGCTGAAGTGTTTGAGGCTGTCGGGCTATAAATTGAACAGAAAGTACTTTTCATTTATCTTCTATCACAACTGATGGAATTCCGATGCCGCATGCATGGGCATTCGGCATTGGATTCCATTGTTTTAGTTATAATGACTATATCTTGCTTGGGAGGTGACAATAGAGTTGACTATGATAAGAAAATTATGGAAAAGATTTGATGAAATAGAATATGGTGCATTGATAATTGTTTTGGCGGTAATGGTTGCTGTGATTTTTTCTCAAGTTGTAATGCGTTATGTATTCAATAATTCATTGTCTTGGTCGGAAGAGTTCGCAAGGTACTTATTTGTATGGTTTTCATGGATGGGTGTCAGTGCCGGGCTCAAGGACGGAGAACATTTAAAGGTGGAAATATTGTCTGAAATTTTTGCAAAAAAAGGGTATACAAAATCAAAAGAGATGGTCAATGTTTTAGTATTATTGATCTGGCTGGCAACCACTTCGATCGTTACTTATTATGGAATTCAAGTGGTTGCGGCACAAATGGATTTGAATGTGCTTACTCCTGCCATGAGAATGCCGGTTTGGTTAGGGTATCTTTCAATTCCGGCGTGCAACGTGGTAGTAGGCATTCGCCTTATAATAAAAATCGTTGATAGTTTGAGAGTATTGCTTGGTAATGAAAGGGAGGTGGATAACTAATGGAAATCATAATTATGTTTGGCTGTATGCTTCTTCTGATTGCAATAGGTTTACCAATAGGTTATGCAATCGCCACTTCAACTATTGTAACATTTATTACTTATTCTTCTACACCTTTGCGAATCGTGTCTCAGAATGCTTTTACAGGTATTGATTCTTTTGTATTGTTGGCGATTCCATTCTTCATCTTGTCAGGAATTCTTATGAGCGCAGGTGGCGTTGCCAGAAGACTGGTTGATATTGCCGATGCATTTATAGGTTGGATTACCGGCGGTCTGGGAATGGCTTCGGTCCTGACTGCAACATTCTTTGGAGCAATATCAGGCTCAGGGGCGGCTACGACTTCTGCGGTAGGTTCTTTAATGCTTCCTGAGATGAAGAGAAAAAAGTATGGAGAAGAATTCAGTGCAACGTTGATTGCATCCGCAGGTTCCATCGGTGTTATTATACCTCCAAGTATCCCTTTTGTTGTTTATGGCGTGACTGTGGGAATCAGTATTGGTGATCTTTTTTTGGCCGGGATTCCTGCCGGGGTCGGGATGTGCCTTGCTCTGATGATAGCCTGTTATATTATATCGAAAAAGAAAGGTTACAAAGGTAGTGATACAAGACCATCCATCAAGAATATCGCAAGTACTTTGAAGGAGGGTATATGGGCATTATTTGCTCCTATCATTATCCTTGGCGGAATTTATTCGGGGATTTTTACCCCTACTGAATCGGCTGTAGTGGCAGTTGTATATTCTCTTATTATTGGTGTGTTTGTATACAAGGAGCTTAATTATAGAAAACTGAAAGAAGCATTTTATAAGGCGGCAGTTCTCAATGGTGTTATCGTCTTTATTATAGGTTTTTCGGGTGCAATGGCAAAGTTTTTGGCCTTGGAGAATGTACCTCAAAAGGTAAGTGAGGGAATCTTATCAATAACAAGTAACCCAATTTTGATTTTGTTAATTATTAACATATTCTTGCTTCTCGTGGGAATGTTGATTGATAATATTCCGGCTATCATCATTCTTTCCCCGATTTTTCTGCCGGTCGTGCAAAGTGTAGGTGTTACTCCTCTGCAATTTGGAGTGCTTA
Source organism: uncultured Eubacteriales bacterium (assembly GCA_964553505.1). GTDB lineage: Bacteria > Bacillota > Clostridia > Peptostreptococcales > JAAYPU01 > JAENZQ01. The sequence continues at coordinate 8,552 of CAZKKX010000012.1, forward strand.
TTGTAATGAATCTTGCAATTGGTTATGTTACACCACCTTATGGGACCACACTTTTCGTGGCTTCGGCGATTTCGAAGATCTCGGTTGATAGACTGTCCAAATACGCAATTATTTACACTTTAATTCTATGTATTCCTTTGGCACTCGTAACCTATTGGCCGTGGTTTACAAACGGATTTGTTGCATTATTTAAATAAAATTTTGATTATACCATGAATTCTCCCCGTTTTTCTTCCAAGCTCACGGTTAGTTCTGGCCTAATTTTGAGCTTGGCATTGGGATTAGGCTTGCAAATTGAACATTTTGTTAATTTGTCAAGCCTGGTTCTTTTGTATTTTTGCATTTCTTTTGCATTTCTTTTGCAATTTCATTCATTTTATTTCTCACCCTTTTGCATATTATGCATTTGCTTCAAATTCATTTTTCGCTTTTGAAAAACATTGCATTTATTTTTTTAGTACGATAGTTTTCAATTATTTCGGAAGATTATCTTACTAATCAAGAGAAGTTCAATAAATTAACAAACGTTTCTAATGATATATTGACTTTTCATTATTCCTTTGTACATACTATTTATAAGTAAATGATTAATCTGATTAGTTAGGTCTATACTAATTGAAATGTATACAAGGAGGTTAACATGGATAAATCGAGAGAATATGATCCTAATTTTACAAGGTATCACGATTTGATGAAATTTCGTGTAAGAGAAATCCTTTTAGTATCAACTCCGTATGATTCATTTGTTTTGGAGGAAGACGGACATCTTTCAGATAAAATATTCGGTGAATATTTAGATTTGAATCTCCAGTTTGTACCAAGGATTGCACATGCTTCATCAGCAGAGGAAGCTTTTGATGCACTTAAGAGCCGGACTTATGATCTTGTAATTACAATGCCCCGGATTAGTGATATGAATCCTCTGGAATTCAGCAGTTGTGTAAAAGAAATTTATCCTGACAAACCTATTGTTATGTTGACTTATGAAATTTTGAACAATGAAATGCTCGAAAAAATCAGGAAGTCAAAATCAATTGACAGAGTTTTTGTCTGGTCGGGCAACAGCCAAATATTGCTTGCAATTATAAAATATGTAGAGGACAGGGGTAATGTTGAAGAAGACAGCAAGCAAGGTGTACAAGTAATTTTAGTTGTTGATGATTCTCCAAATTACTATTCCCGGTACTTACCTCTTATTTATACAGAGATTATGAAACAGACCCGTTATCTTATATCTCATGCTGTTAATGACCTTCATCGCCTGTTAAGGATGCGCGCAAGGCCTAAAATATTGTTAGCTGATAATTTTGAATCTGCTGTAGAAATTATCAACAAATATCAGAATAATTTGCTTGGGATTGTATCAGATGTTGGATTTCTGAAAGAAGATGTTGTTGATTCCGGAGCCGGATTTGAGTTGACTGCTGCAGTCAGGAATAGAATCCCTGATCTCCCGATTTTATTGCAGTCGGAAGAAACTGAGAATTCACAAGAGGCTGAGAAACTGGATGTTAGTTTCCTTGACAAGAACTCGCCAAATTTATTGGAAGATTTTCGTAATTATATACTGGATAATTACAGTTTTGGAGAGTTTGTGTTCAAAAACCCCCAGGGAGAAGTTATATCAAAGGCTTCGGACATATCGAATTTCGAGAGGGCAATCAAGGACCTGCCTGATGAGAGCCTTGTTTATCATGCCAGTCATCATCATTTTTCTCGCTGGTTTAGAGCCAGAACTGAATTTGAGATAGCCGATGAGCTTAGGGAAGAAGAAAAAGGAACTCAAGGGAATACCACAAAGTTTAGAGAGTTTATGACAGATTGCCTTGAAAGGTATTTCAGGAGTTATCAGAAAGGAGTCATCATTGATTTTGGGCTTTCAAAGATGAATCTGGAAAACTCATTTGTCAGACTTGGAAGTGGTTCTTTGGGTGGAAAAGCCAGAGGTGTAGCGTTTTTTAGATCTCTCATTACCAAATCCAAATTACAAAAAAAATATCCGGAAATAAAGTTAAAGATACCCTCTTCATTTGTAATTTGCAGTGAGGTTTTTGAAGTGTTTATGCGTATGAATAATCTTCAGGAGATGGCTGTTAATTCATCAAATGAAGAAGAAATTGCCCGGAAATTTCTTGAGGCTCAGTTGCCTGAGGTGATTTCCAATAATCTCCGGGTACTCATTGATGAAATCGATTATCCACTTGCAGTTCGATCTTCGAGTATTCTTGAAGATTCACAAGTTTTGCCCTTTGCAGGAATTTTTAAAACTTATTTACTTCCTAATTGTCATCAGGATTCGGAGGTTCGTGTAAAACAACTTACCGATGCCGTAAAACTCATATATGCATCGGTTTTTTTCCAATCTTCTAAAGGATATGCAAAAAATGCAGATATTCGTATTGAAGAAGGATTGATGTCTGTTCTCATACAGCAGCTGATTGGCGAAAGCCATGAGGATATATTCTATCCCATTGTTTCAGGTGTTGCACAAACTTATAATTTTTATCCCTATTCTTACTTGAAGCCCGAACAGGGTATTGTAAGTCTTGCACTTGGTTTGGGAAAAGCCATTGTAGATGGTGAACAGGTATACAGTTTTTCGCCTTCTTTTCCTAAAATGAATCCTCCTTTTGCATCACCTTCCGAATTTATGGAGAATACACAATCAACTTTCTATACTCTTGATTTGAGCAATTATTCAAAACAGCTTACCGTAGATGATGAATGTACATATAAGAAAATTGGGCTTGAACGTGCGGAGCAGGACAACACATTACAGCTGGTGGCAAGTACTTATTCTATGGAGAACGACTTAATAATGGATACGTTTTCAGCCAGGGGTCCGAAAATTGTTAATTTTGCTTCTATTCTAAAGTATAATTCCCTTCCACTGGTTGATATTATTAAAGACCTTTTCGATTTAAGTAAATCTGCCCTTGGGACAGATGTGGAAATAGAATTTGCAGTTAATATACCTGTAGATAGAAAAAAGCTTCCTGAGTTCTACTTTTTACAAATACGACCAATGGTAGTGGGAAGAGAGGCACGTGAGGTAAGGATAGATGATTATGATGATAAAAATGTGATTTGTACAAGCAGACACATTATTGGAAACGGGGTTTATAAGGATATTTATGATATTATTTTTATTGACCCGGATCATTTTGATATAAGCAAAACAAATATAATTGCCTCTGAAATAGGTGAACTTAACAAACAGTTAATGAATGAAGGCAGAAAATGTATCCTTATTGGATTCGGAAGATTGGGCACATCAGATCAATGGCTTGGTATACCACTGTCATGGTGGCAGATGTCCCAGGCGAAAGTGGTTGTAGAGGCGGATATGGGCGATTTGGTAGTGGAGCCATCCCTGGGAAGTCACTTTTACCATAACCTTACATCTTTAAAAATGGGATATTTCCATATCAGTAAAGAATCTAAACAAAAAGAATTTATTAGTTGGGATAATCTGAAACATGCGATTGTAAGTCAGACCAGATATGTTAATCTTGCCCGGTTTGAAGAATCTCTTGAAATAAAATTAGATGGTTTGAACAGTAAAGGGGTAATATTGAAACAGAAATAGATGAAAAATGAAAAAAATCCTCCATTGATTAATGTTTCCGACAGAAGCATCACAAAGGAGGAGTTTTAGGCTTTTTGTCAATTGTGGGGCAGAGCCACTTTACAGTTTTTTTAAATCTTCAGGCAGTAAAGCTTTGGGAAAACCCTGATAGCATACAGGTCGCAGGAACCTTCTTATTGACATAGTACCGACAGAGGTAGCGCCGAAATTAGTAGATGCCGGATAAGGACCTCCATGAACCATACTGTCGCATACTTCTACTCCGGTGGGGTATTCATTGACCATCAATCTGCCGGCTTTTCTTTCCAGAACACTGATAAGTCCTGCAGCCTGTTTTATGTCGCCTTCATCTATATGTAATGCAAAAGTTAGCTGCCCTTGAAAATGGGAAGCGATTGATGACATTTGATTCTCGTCATCTGAAAGAACAATGAGCCCAAGAGGTCCAAATACTTCTTCAGACAGAGAATTATCCGACATCCATAAATCAGCATTTACAGAGAACAGACAGGGTGTTGCTGAACGGTTACAGTTGTTGTTGTCGGTTTTCAATTCTTCTTTTACACCGGATTTTTGCCTGAATCTTTCATATCCTTCATAGTACGATTTCAAAATATTTTTGTTGAGCATTGGCTGTGGAGCTGTCTTTTTAAGTGCTGTTACGGCAGCATTGATAAAGGAAGTGGAATCTTCCCCTTTGGTTAATACTGCAATACCCGGATTTGTGCAGAATTGACCTGCTCCTAAAGTAAGTGATTGTGCCCAGCCTTCAGCCAGTAGTGTTCCTCGTTTATGTAGTGCGTTTTTCAGAATAAAAATGGGATTTACAGATCCAAGTTCCCCGTAAAATGGTATTGGTTCTTCTCTTGAAGCGCATAGATTGAAAAGTTGACGTCCGCCTTTTTGGCTGCCTGTAAATCCTACAGCCTTAATTAACGGGTGCTGCACCAAAGAAATCCCTATAGAATGATCATTCCCTTGGATTAGAGAAAAAACACCAGGGTGAATACCACATGTTTTAACTGCTCTGCAAATTGCCTGAGCAACTAAATCCGATACTCCCGGATGAGATGAATGTCCTTTAACTACAACAGAACATCCTGCAGCCAATGCAGAAGCAGTGTCTCCTCCTGCCACTGAAAAAGCCAGAGGGAAATTGGATGCACCGAAGACTGCAATCGGTCCAATAGGTAGCTGAAGTAATTTAAGATCTGGTCGGGGATTAGGCATTCTATCCGGAAGCGGAACATCATGACGTCTATCCAGATAATCTCCTTTTTCAATATGTAAAGCAAATAGTTTAAGCTGATTTGTCGTACGACCTCTTTCGCTTATGAGTCTTCCTTCGGGAAGACCTGTTTCTTTTTTCCCCATTTCAGTGATTTCAGTGCCCACTCTATCTATTTCCAGTGCGATTTCTCTTAAAAAATCAGCTCTTTTCTTACGGCTAAGCTTTGAGTAACTTAAAAATGCTTCCTCTGCACATTGTGCTGCTCGGTCAACCAGCTCTACCGATCCAACAGAGAAATTATCAGGGGAACCATCAATTGGTTGATTTTCAAATATTGAATTGCCGGACGTCCAAGTGCCTCCGATGCAGTGTTTTCCAATTAACATTTCATTATGCCTCCTTTTAAGTATTATATAAGATTTTTATCAACATATTTTGTCAATTTGCCAAGAGCATTTACATAGCTTCCGAACTCGTTGTCATACCATCCGAATATTTTTGCATGAGTAACAGGCATATCCATATCCTGAGTAGCCCCTGCACCATATTGTTTCAGCGTTTCAGCATCTAAAGACAGAAAACCTGTTCTGGTATGATTTTCCCGTCCTTCAATAATAATCGCAGCCTGTAAACCCATTAAGTCGGAAGAAACATTTTGGTCTTCGCTGAATAATAAAAGACCCTGCTGTGCTCCTGCTGCTGCTTTTCTATATATATCGTTGATAAATTCACGGTTGATAACCGGGTTTCCACTCTCCGTAAGGTCTGTTCTGAAGGTCAGATTTAACGATATTAAAGATACTGTGCTGGTAGGAACGCGAATTGCATCTGCCATGAAGCCTATTCTTCTTGTTTCCGGTAGTACTTCTTCTAAAGCAATGGCTGCACCTGTAGAAGTAGGGATGATATTATTTATAACCGAACGGTTTTTTCTTAAATCGGAAGTCCCTTCACCAGGAGGTGCATCTAATATACTTTGGGTATTTGTTGTAGAATGTACGGTTGTCATAGATGCGGTTATGATTCTGGAAGTTTCTTTTGTATTCAAAAGAGGTTTCATCATATGAGCTAATCCTGTTGTAGTACAACTGGCTGCAGAAAGAATATGGTGTTCCATGGGATCATAGAGAGAATGATTGATGCCGTATACCAGCATAGAACTATCAGCCGGTTTTTTTCGGGAGGAATCACCAATTTTAAATGGAGCACTGAGAATAACTTTTTCCGCACCTGCTTCTAAGTGACCTCTTAGACTGCCTTTTGGATGGTCTGCCGGTACGGTATGGTCTAAGAACTTGCCGGTGCAATCAACAACAAGACGTACATTTTCATTTACCCAATTGATGTCTCTGGGATTTCGCGCCTTTTTTAATATTTTCACAGGGATACCGTCTATTTCCATAAGATTTTCCGATCTATCCAAAATTTTAATATTGCAGGTTTTTCCTGAGTATCCGTACAGGAATTTGTCAAGAGACCCGTAAGTGGAATCTGTTGAGAGATATTGAATTACATCTTCAAAGCTTTTTCCAAGTTCACGGCCGGAATTGATTACGATTCCGTCAAAATGTTTTTGAGTTAAGTGATGCCATAAAGTTAGTTTGCCAATTCGACCAATTCCGTTAATCCCTAATAATCTTTTGCTCTTTAGATTCATTTTTTAAAGCCTCCTTCATATTGGATTTAATTTATTTTTTTGAGTGGCATAATTGCCTTCGTAGATATTTCCAAGGTCACCATCAATTGCAATTTTTTCTCCTGCTTTGAATTGATGACCGTTTATCATACATGTTTTTTCTTCTTCTTGTATTTTAAGACCTTTGCAGTTGACGATACAAACTTTCCCGAGATTGACGGCTGTAACTGCAGCATGCGAAGTAATACCTCCTTTTCCTGTAATCAAACCATCACATTCAAATATTAACGGAATGTCATCAGGTACTGTGTCAGGTCGCGCTAAAATTACTTTTGTATCTTTATAGTTTTCGCGAATTTTTTTGATGTCATCCATATCAAAAGCTAATAATCCTGATAGAGCGCCACTTCCTACGCCAATACCATGTCCAGCTAACTTCATTTGATTAAGGGGAGACATAAAGCCTGAAGACGGTTTTTGCTTTTTTAGGTTTTGATTTCGGATTTGGAGTATATATAAATCTTCTGCATTATCTGATTCGAATGTGAATTCTATTTCCTGGTGCATGAACCCATATTTCTCTATAAGATTTTCCGCATATTGATTTAGCGCTTTATAAATAATAGGAAATCCTGATTCAAGAGATAAACTTATATCTTTATGATATTCCTTGCGCTGTTTTTCTGTAATGGGTAAAGGATTTACCAGCCCTGATACTACATCTTCACCTTGACTGCAAATAGCAAAATCACCATAAAGGTTGATTCCGGAATATTCATTAAATGGGCTGTTGGTGAAAACAACACCGGTACCCGATTTTGAAGACAGATTACCAAGAACCATTTTTTGCACTAAAACTGCGGTTCCCCACTCATCGGCAATCTGCATATGATTTCTATATTGATCTGCGCTTTCAGAAAGCCATGAATCTAAAACGCTGGTGATTGCTTGACGTAGTTGCTGAAAGGGTTCGTTTCTTATATGGATTCCGAAATCACACAGTACTTTTTTATAAGAGCTAACAACTTCTTTCATTTGATCTTTAGTAAATTGCATTTTTCGTTCGACACCTCGTTTTTCTTTATGTTCGAACATTACCTGATCAAAAACATCTCTATCGACACCGAAAGCCATTCCCCAGCTTTGCAAAAATCTTCTGTAACAGTCCCATGCAGCCCATCCAAAACCGTCTTTTCTGCTGTATATTTCTGCTATTTCATCATTCATGCCAACATTTAGAAAGGTTTTCATTGCACCGGGCAGAGAAATTGAAGAACCCGAACGTATAGAAAAGAAAAGCGGGTTTTTGGGATCGCCGTATTTCTGTTTGGTCAAACGTTCGATGGCGGAGATATGATTCTTTATCTGTAAATCCATTTCTCTTTTCATATAGGGATGATGCATAATTGTTTCTCTGTGTCGGAATACTTCTGTTGTTAAAATAAATCCGGGAGGGACCGGAAAATTATAACCAATCAGTTTTTTTAAAAAAAAGGCTTTTGCTCCTATAAATACAGGATTATCCATTTTTTCCGAATCTTTATTTAGAAGGCTGAAGGTTAAGTCAGGGTCGTACGTCATCATATTTTCTATAAATAAATCGGAATAATTATCTCTAACATTTTTTAGTGATTCTAAAATATCGGTTATAAAATTATCTAAATCTTGCACCAGAAATGCCAAAGAAAGATGATTGCGTAGAAATTTTTCAGACTTCATATAGTAAAATCGCTCTTGTGCTTCTTCTTCTTCAGGTATCATGTCAGAAAATATCTGGGGAATGACAACCTGTAAAGATCTTTCATAAACATCAAAGAAATATTCGCTGATAATACGTTTAATATCTTTTGCCATAAACTGAAATATATTTATATATTGGTCGAAAGAAAAACTTGGAGAAGTCAGGCTGAATTTAAGCATATCCAAATGAGAGTTAAAACCTTGGTTGTAGATGCCGTCCAATTCCAATCCTTTCTTGAAAAGAACCAGGATATCACAGATGCTTCGAAAAGTTTTTGCAGTAATGTATTCCAAATTTATGGACTGCAGTAATTGTCTTATTAACTTGGATGCAGTTCTCTCAAGCCGATACATAAGACCCAAAGCCTCAAATTTTGGTTCGATATATTGACCATACATTGAAGGAATTCCTGCAGCGATATGACGCTTATAATAAATATTTTCCAATGCTTCACTTTGTTCCGGATTTAGTATAATGCCTTTAAGATTATCCATAAATGAACATATTTGTTTTATAGCTTCTGTATCTTGACCCTTCTCAAGATTTTCCCTAAGTTGCTTTAGGTCTTTTTCAGAAAAGAAGCTGTATTGTTTTAGTACCGATAAGATATCTTCCGATTCCAAAGAATATTTTTCAAGAAGCAGAAAATAGATTTCAAATATATTTGATACTCTGTCTTTTGCTTTCTTGTCATCGAAAGGCAATTTTTCTACAGCAGCTTTGATGGTGTCAACGTCCGTATCAAGAAGATTCTCAGGTGTTTTGTTCAATCTTTCACATAACTTGACCATTATTTCATGAACATCAATATACCAAGTATTTGAGGTGTCCAACCATTCAAAAATATCACCGGGAACATAGTTCTTTAGTAATTTATTATTTCCACTATACCAATAAAAAATGATTTTCTTTGTAAGAGTAATGTGTGTATTATTACTTTCGGTATGAACTTGTTTTCTTAAAAAATGAATTAATCGGTCTTTTCTCAAAGATGATTCGTCTATGGCTGTTGTAACATCTCTCAGCTTTCCTTCAGCACCAATGTCGCGAAAGTATATGGGAAAAAGTCGTGCCAATTGTTTTATTTCCCTGTAAACAGGTTTGACATCTGAATTTAAAAGCTTGGTTACATCTCTTTGAAAAAGATCCGTATCTGAAATGAAAATTCCCCCAAGTTCCAGGTTTACTATTAGGGCTGCAAGAAGCTCTCTCGTGGAGGATGGCGCATGTTCAATGAGCTCAAGCCAAACACGTATATTTTTTACATGATTTGAATTTACCTGTATCTGCCATTCACTATTTAATATCAAATCACCTGGATGGTTGAAACCTAATTTAGTGAGCCATTTTATAAAGTATAAGATATTATTTTGATTTCGGGTATTAATTACTTCTTTGCCCAAGGTAGCAATGCAGTCCAGCACGGTCCCCACATGTTCCTTTTCCAGTTCTTTGAATTGCTGCATAATAGTATCCAGAAAACTTGTAATGTCACCCTGATTGAGTTCTTTAAATACATGTCTTATATTGCGATTCATATCATATAACAAATGAACATTTAAATGCGTCATTCCTGGTAAATGTAATAAATAGTATAAATAATAAATTGTTTCCAGTGATGATTCGAATTTTTCCGTAAAACTTCGAAAATAATTAGATATATCATTATAAAACATGAGTTTGCATACATTTTCCCAGTTATTTGCTCCATTTAATTCAGAACGTAATTTTTCAAATAATGTGCGTCCTATTCCTTTCATGGTATCTTCATCCATCAATCGAAACAGATGCCTTTTTGAGACAAACCATTCTTCAGCTTTTGACGTGTTTTCCCAATAATCAATGCATTTTGATAATAATTCAGTTGTCAATTCCACCATGTCTGTTTCAAACTTCGGCATACATCCAATTCTTTTGAAATAGGTCTTAAAATAACCGGTATTTTGTATATAAAACAATTCATTTTTTTCTTTATCTTTTCGGATGATATCTATGCACTGCGAAATAATACCCTCAGGAAAATTCTTAAGACTGGCAAGACGGTCCATAAACTTAATCAACGTTTTAATCAACAAATCTCTTTGTTTTTCATCCAGGTCCGATTCAAGCAAATCTTTAAAAATATCTACCAGTACCGTAAGCGCTCTTTCGGATTCATCTAAAGAATTGTAAAACCAGAGCTCATTTAAACATATGTTATGTAAGGAATCAATCACATATGAATTGTTTCTATATCTGTGATTCAGTTCCAAAAAGAATTCTCTTGTACGTTTATTAATGCCCCATTGAAGCTTTGATAATTCAACAAACCACATTTGCTCTTCAGGGATTTCTATACCTGTTTCCTGAGTATGCACCAGATTTGCTTCCAGAGCTTTTGAAGAAAAGACTGCTGCCACTTGTATGCCTCCTCTTTAAATTGATGTTGGGCAGGTTAATTCCCTATTCAGTATATCATATTCAGTTTTGTTAGGCGAATATCCGGTAAAATTTTCTTTGAAAATAAGGTGAGGCAAATGGCTTTGTTACAAGATAGTGTCTAATCAGATGTAATAGCATATAGATGCTTAAAAGGGTTGGTTAACGATTTAATTCTTGTAAAAAGATAGACTTTAAATGTTTATATAAAAACATGGCATAGAAAATTATAAAATGCATAATATTTGAAAAAAAGCAAAAATTAATTAAAATCTTATATTACTGCTGAGGGGCAGTTGATATATGAGATACAAAATTTGTATCAGAATCTTATCTAAAATATGAGAGGAGGTGTTAAAATGAAAAAAAATAAGGGACTGGTGATGATAATAGCCTTACTAATGGTAATGGGTAATATAGCAATATCTTTTGGGATTCCAATAGGTTTGGAACTTACAGCTTCAACAGGAGAAGAGGTGCAGGGAAACTGCTTTGAATCAAAACAAGCTATTTATTTGGATGGTGCAAAACTAAGTAGTGGCTCCTACTATGTAAGAGTCGAATCACCTGAAGGGAATTTGCTTGGTGAAAGTACCGGCGCTGATTATATTATTAATGAGCCTACACCATTAGTACAGCTTTGGAGCATATGTAATTTTGATGACACGACAAACCCAGGAGGAGTATATAAGGTGATAGTGAGTAAGTGCTCAGAGTTTCCTGTATGGTATCGTTATTCCAATACCTTTAAGGTCGAATCATCAACAGATCCTAAATACGGTATTAAAGTTACTAAGGAAGCAGATGATGAATCTGTTCAAGAAGGGGATACGATTACTTATACGATACGAGTCACCAATACAGGCGACATAGCATTGCCATACATCTTAGTGGAAGACAGTATGTTTGGAATACTGGATAGTGATCTGGAGCTGGAAGCAGAAGAATACAAGGATTATATTCTGACGAAAGCGGCTGTAGAAGGGACGATGGTAAACAATGTGACCGTATCTGCATTAGAGACAGAAGTCTATGACACAGCTCAGGCAGTAGTAAATGTAACAAAAATCCCCCAGGATCCGACATACGGTATTAAAGTTACTAAGGAAGCAGATGATGAATCTGTTCAAGAAGGGGATACGATTACTTATACGATACGAGTCACCAATACAGGCGACATAGCATTGCCATACATCTTAGTGGAAGACAGTATGTTTGGAATACTGGATAGTGATCTGGAGCTGGAAGCAGAAGAATACAAGGATTATATTCTGACGAAAGCGGCTGTAGAAGGGACGATGGTAAACAATGTGACCGTATCTGCATTAGAGACAGAAGTCTATGACACAGCTCAGGCAGTAGTAAATGTAACAAAAATCCCCCAGGATCCGACATGCGGTATTAAAGTTACTAAGGAAGCAGATGATAAGTCCGTGCATGTAGGAGACATTATTACTTATACTGTCATAGTTAGTAATATAAGTAGTGAGACACTATATGATATTGAAGTTGACGATAGTATGTTTGGTAGATTAGACAGTAGATTAGTTCTTGAATCTGAAGAATATAAAGAATACATCAGAACTGCTTCGGCAATTCAAGGAACTATGCTTAATACTGTTACTGCATCTGCTCTCGAAGGTACAATTATTGATACAGCCCAAGCTATAGTAAAAGTCGATCGGGAATCTAAAAATACAACTTCAACTTCAAGTTCCAAAAAAACATCATATAAAATGGAAATCACGAAGGAAGTTGAACCTAAGTCCGTAAATGTTGGTGATGCCATTACTTATACAATCGTTATAACGAATACAGGATCAGGCAGCTTAAAGGATATTCAGGTAAAGGATGAAATGCTTGGCTTGGATGAAACCATAGAAAGATTAGATAAAGGAGAAAGTAAAACCTTTTCGGCTACCATAACGGCACAAGAAGAAGGTACTTTGATAAATACGGTATCTGCCGAAAACAACAAGGCAGGAACAGTAAGAGACAGAGCAGGTGTTATTATTAAAGCCAGCTCTCGTGATATACCTGAAAAATCGAAATCTGACACAACAACCGATACAATAACCGATACAACTGATATGAAATTAGAAATACCAAAAACAGGGGTGGGTTCTTTAATGGGAGCTTGCGGAATTGGGTTAGTGATATCAGGTATAGGAACCATCATTTTGAAAAAGAAAGAATAACGCAAGGCAGCATGAATCTATAAAGTAAAAAAACAGCCGGTCTTTTTGAAGACCGGCTTTCAAATAAGGATGTGCGCTCATGAAGAGAAGAAAAATTATCCGAGCAATACTAATGTTTTCCTGTTTGTGTTTGACTGTCTTGATTACATGGGAATACTACAGACATAATAGATCTAATCATATATATGACAATTTAAGGACTCAGTATTATAATAAGACGGAAGAGGAGAATATTGATGAATATCTAAAAGGCGAAAATGATGATGGTTTGGAAAAGCAATATAAAAATTATGATGCAAATCAAGCAGTGAAAGAATTAATACATGATATAGAAAATATAATAGGTTGGATTTCTATTCCAGGTACAAAAATAGATTATCCTGTCGTTCAGTACTCGGATAACTCTTATTATCTTGACCATAATTGTTTAGGTGAAAAAGATGTAAAAGGCGCTATTTTTATGGATTATAGAAATGATTATCAGGGTAAAGACAGTAATTATATTCTTTATGGGCATAAGATGGCTGATGGAACTATGTTTTCTGATTTAAATCAATATGTTCAAGAGAGTACCTCTAAAACCTATTTTAATGATTATAATATTATTAAGTACGATACTTCTCACAAAAATACCCAATGGAAGGTCTTTTCCGTATATGTTGTTGACCTCGATAAGGAAAAGTACTATCTCTACACAAAATATGATACCGATGACGAGTTCCGAGAGTTTATAAAAGAGGTAAAAGAAAGGTCATTGATTAAAAACGAACTTAAAATTGATTCGAATGATGAAATTCTGACACTGGTCACATGTAATTATTGGTTTAATAACGCAAGAACCATCATACATGCAGTCCGACTTCAATAATGTAATATAAAAATTGAAAGCATCGGGTAGAATCTTTAAAAAGATAGTAAAAGTGTTATAATAAGTCTATGATTAAGATGAAAAAAGGTCGAAGGAGTATACATCATAGATAAACAATTGAATCATTTCGATTATAATATGAATCAGCCAACCCTAATAATGGATACTTCAAGTGTTAACAAAATATATAATTCTTAATAAAAAAAGAAAAACGATTCAGTTTCAAATCAATCAATACACTGTTTTTTATTACAATTGTGATTATTGCTGAATTATACACCTTGGCATATTTTTTGCAAATTGTTCTATTGGGAAAGAGCAAAAGCAGCGAAAGCCTTTATTAGGCTTAATGATTTAAATACATAAAAAACTGTTTAGTAATACAAATTCAAAATTAATGAGTAGTTAATGATTCTGAAATGTTTTGTATCAAAACGTTATAGAATTTTGAAATTATTTCAAAGGAGTGTGAGTAAAAGATGTTTAAATGTAGTGAAGACAGAATGGCGGACAAGATTAGAACATTTGCCCAATATGGTGATACCGGAAACGGTGGGATTACCAGATATTCATTATCGCCGGAGGCACATCAGGCCAGAGATGAATTTGTCAGGAGAATGAAAGCGATTGGAGCAACAATTGAAACGGATGATTTGGCAAATGTGTATGCAACACTTGAAGGAACCGAATCGGGGTCAAAGAGAATTGTAATAGCATCCCATGTAGATTCTGTTAAAAATGGAGGAAACTATGATGGAATGTTAGGCGTAATGACTGGCATGGAGGTTTTAGAAACCATAGCAGCGGAAAGTATTCCTCATAAACATCCCATTACAGCCATGATATGGACTAATGAAGAAGGTTCGCTTTATCCACCGGCAATGATGGTCTCGGGTGTTGTTTGTAATGATTTTTTACCGGCAGATATTGCAGGAAAATATAAAATTGATGATATGTTAAATGCAAAAAGTGTTTTGGATAAAACCAAGACTTTTGGGGCAGCTTTAAATGGCAGCCCTTATAAAGGAGAAAAAAAGAACAGATTAAATCCCGATGACTACATGGCTATGTTTGAGTTGCATGTCGAGCAGGGTCCGATACTTGAAGATGCAAAGAATGATATTGGTATTGTAACTTGTGTTCTTGGTATGTTCAATTATAGGATAAGATTTTTTGGTCAGGCGGATCATGCAGGCACAACACCTATGCATAAGAGACAAGATGCGTTGTTTGCTGCTGCCAAAGCACTTTGTTATTTGCATGAAGAAATAGATAAGCTTGGCAGACCTGAACTGGTATATACAACCGGTGAAATAGACTGCCATCCTTGTGTACATACAGTAATTCCCGATATGATAGATTTTTCAATCGATGTAAGGCATGAGGAGCCGGAAATAAGACAAAAAGTACTTGATATTGTGAAGAGTTTGGATGGCAAAGAGATTGAAAGGTGCAGATGTGAAGTGGAACTAGCGTGGGCGCGAGATACTGTATATTTTGATAAAGAATTGGTAGGACTTGTAAAAGATAGTGCAGATGAACTTGGATTTCCAAATCAATATATCAATAGTGGTGCCGGACATGATGCTCAATTTGCATCATACATGATGCCTACGACCATGATTTTCGTTCCAAGCAAGGATGGTCACAGCCATTGTGAACCTGAGTATACCTCTGTTGAACAGTGTACTGCAGGTGCAAGTGTCATGTTGAATGCAGTTCTCAAGACAGATAAAAAATAGAGTGTTTATTAAAAGCAAAGAGATTTTATGTTATATGTTAATAGTGAAGAAAGCTGAGGTTGGTATTATTGCCAACCTCTTTTTTAACCTTTTTCAATTCCGGATAACTTGTCGGTATTAATCCGTGCATTTCCCCCCAACAAAAAAACCTGATTTTTAATGTTGGCAATATGAAACAAAATATTTTCCTCTGTATAGAATATAGTAAAGAATTATTAAGGGGTGAGGAAATTGAGAGTTTTAAGATTAGGGGACAGAGGAACAGACGTAATGGAAATACAGGCGTTGTTGAAAAAAATCGGGTATAATCCCGGACCTGTAGATGGCATTTTCGGCGAACAAACCCGTCAGGCAGTAATTAATTTTCAAAGAAATAATAACTTGATACCGGACGGGGTCATAGGTATGAATACTTACACAAAGTTAAACCCGTTATTACTTGGATATGATATTTATTATGTTCAGCCGGGAGATACACTTTGGAGAATAGCACAAAGATACTATACGACGTTAAACAGGATATTGACTGCAAATCCCGGAGTTGATCCATATCAGTTAAGAATAGGTCAAAGATTAGTTGTTCCTTTTGGGATAGATGTGGTGGACACCAATATTAATTATACTTATGATATCTTGGAAAGAGACATAGAGGGATTAAAAAGCAGATATCCGTTTATTGAGGTGGGCATTGCCGGTCAGAGTGTTTTGGGGAGAAATATTTACTATCTCAAATTGGGAAATGGACCTAATGAAGTGTTCTATAACGGGGGTATACATGCATTGGAATGGTTACCTGTTCCCGTACTGATGAAGTGGATAGAAAATTTTGCATCAGCATATGCAGAAGGTAGAAGCATCCGGAACTATGATGTAAGAGAGATTTGGAATCAGAGTTCAATATATATCATGCCTATGATTAATCCGGACGGAATAGATCTGGTATTGAACGGCTTGCAGCCGGATAATCCTTACTATGATGAATTGCTTCGGTGGAATGACACCGGGCAGCCATTTTCTCAGGTTTGGAATGCAAATATAAGAGGCGTCGATTTAAACCATAATTATGATGCACTTTGGTATGAATATCAGGAGTTGGCGGAGGAGTTAGGATATGGAGATCCGGGACCAACAAGATATCCGGGACCGTTTCCGGAATCTGAACCTGAAACAGAGACGGTTGTGGAATTTATAAGAAACCATGATTTTCGGCTCCTAATAACCTATCACAGTCAAGGGCAGGTGATTTACTGGGATTTCGAGAATATGGCGCCTCCTGTAGCAAGAGAGATTGGAGAAATGTTTACGGAAGTTAGTGGATATGAGTTGGCTGAACCTGTTGGAACGGCATCTTATTCAGGCATGAAGGACTGGTTCATACAAGAGTATGGAAGACCGGGCTATACCATTGAAACAGGAATAGGAAGGAATCCCCTGCCTATTTCCCAGATACCGATGATTTATGATAATAATGAAGAGTTACTGTTATTGGCGGCAGTTGTGTGAAAGGCTATGTATTGTGAAATAGTTAAAATGCATAGCATTATAAATTTTTTAGAACTCCTTTAAAAAGATTCAGATTAAATAAATAATAAAGCCATGCCTTATATGACACATATCAGGCATGGTTTTTAAATGTATAAATTAAATTATAAATATTTGACATATGCTCATAATAATATTAAAATAATAATGGGCATAAGCTAATAAACAATATATAAGAAGGAGATGATTTATTCATGAAAGTTTGTATCTCATCAAAGGGGAATTCATTGGAAAGTGTAATGGATCCCAGATTTGGAAGAGCAGCTTATTTTATTATTGTAGATACAGAAACAATGGAAAGTGAAGTCATTGAGAATTCTGCAGCAGCTTCGGGAGGCGGGGCAGGAGTTACATCAGGTCAACTTATGGCAGATAAGGAAATAGAAGCTGTTATCACCGGCAATGTTGGACCAAATGCGATGAACGTTCTTAAGGCGTCAAAAGTTGATATTTACCGGGGAACGAATTCATCAGTAAAAGAGAACATTGACGAATTTAAGAAAGGGCTGCTGGAGCAAATCAGCAAAACAGTACCCTCTCACTATGGCTTAGGGGCACAGGAAGAAAAGAAGTAAAGGCTTATAGGAGGTTTAATTATGCGTGTTGCCATTTCTACCGATGGAGAGTATGTTTCTCCGCATTTTGGAAGATGTCCATCATTTACTTTGATTGATATTAAAAATGGAGAAGCTGTGAATAGAATAGAAGTGAAAAACCCAGGGCATTCACCCGGATATATTCCGCAGTTTTTGCATGAAAAGGGTGTGGAATATATTGTATGTGGCGGTATGGGAGCGAGAGCTCAAGGTTTTTTTGAGGAAATGAATATGAAGACAATCATAGGTATAAGCGGAAGGATAGAAGAAACAATCAAAAAGTTGGAGCAGGGAATACTTGAGAGTGGTAAAAGTTTGTGTTCGCCCGGCGCAGGAAGAGGATATGGGCTTGAAAAAGATGAATGTGATCATATACATGAGTAATTTATCCAAAACTCTTTTATCAAAATGGGAAGGAGGATGAATATGCCTTACGGAGACGGAACTGGCCCCAGCGGACAAGGACCGGGTACTGGAAGAGGCATGGGAACCGGCAGTGGAAGAGGAAGAATGGAGGGCAATAAAGCAGGTGCAGGGCCAGGAGGAAATTGTGTCTGCCCTCGATGCGGTACAAAAGCTTCTCATCAGAGAGGAGTGCCTTGTTTTACTATTAAATGTCCACAGTGTGGAACAAAGATGACGCGAACATAATAACTGAATGATAATATAAATAAGAAAAGGCAGTACATAGGCAGTACACTGCCTTTTTTTATCTTATAAAAATGTCTGTCAATGATATGAAAACAGTGATAAAATACTTTTAAAGGGAATATGATTTTCGCTATTTATTGAAAAAGCGGATTGATAATTGATATTGTTTTTTACTATAGAAAGGGGATTGAAGAGTTTGGCCAGGCCTACAAAGTGGAGAAAAGTTGAGTTTATACCGGTTGTTCAATACTTTACACCATGTGACGTTGCTGAGAATGACTTGGAGGAGAATGTTATCCGTATTGAAGAAATAGAGGCAATACGCTTAAAGGATCTCGAAGGCATGGAGCAGGAAGAGTGTGCAGAAAAAATGGAAGTTTCACGACAGACTTTTCAACGTATTTTGAATGTTGCACGGGCGAAGCTCGCGGATAGTTTGATAAACGGAAAAGCTATTCGAATTGAGGGTGGAAATTTCACGCGTAACATTTGCCCTGTCAAGTGTATTGATTGTGGTAAGCAGTGGAGTGAGAGTTACGAAAATTTTCAAAAGATACTAAATGGACAGTTTAATTGTCCCTCTTGCGACTCTACAAGGGTCGTTTGTTCCCGTAAAGAGGAGAAAAAGTTTTGCAGGCGTAATTGCTGGAGATATAGGAATGAATGATAATAAAGGAGTGTAGCAATTCCGAAAATGTTTGGATTAGATTGTTTACAAACAGAAGGGATAAATATATAATAAAATTATGGGCAAAAACCCATAATGCTTTGATTCAGGCGAATGGGGGGATAGATTTGTTGAATCAGTTAAATACTTTGCTCAGAAAACAAAATCTGAGAGTTACACCACAAAGAGAAGCGATTCTCAAAGTTTTATATGACTGCAGAGGTCATCATCTTGAAACAGAGAATATTTATGAACTTCTTGCCGCAAGGAGCGATAAAAGAAAAAAAATTGGTCTGGCTACTGTGTACAGAACGATGGAATTATTTGAAAAGATCGGGTTAGTATCAAGATTATCCATGGAGAATTTGCCTGCACGATATGAGCTTACCCTTCAAACAAAACTGATTCATCATCATTTAATATGTTTGAAATGCGGTGGCGTACAGGAAATAGATGATAAGCTTTCGGAAGATTTTAAGAATCAAATCATAGGTGAGACGGGATTTGAAGTTAGGAATAAATCAATGAAAATATACGGATACTGCAGCAGATGCCGAGAGCAGGTAAAACATCGTAGTAAAAACAAAAGATGATTGTTGACTTTGGTAATATATGCAGTAATAAAATTTATTTATAAAACTAAAAGTGCAGTAAAAAGGATTTGGATTTAGAGATAGAGTATTATTTTTTTTTAGTTTAAATGATAATGATTATCAATATAAAGGAGCAAAAAGGATGCAAAAAAAATTATTAGAACTATCTATGATGAAAAATTCTCAATCAGGAACTGTTGCTAAAATAAGCGGAGGCAGAGGGATGATTTCCAGGTTGGAAGCTCTGGGGATTCGTATAGGATCAAAAATAAAAAAGAAAAGCGCACTAATAGGATTTGGTCCGGTCATCGTTTTAGTTGGAAATACAGAAATTGCAGTTGGATATAGAATGGCTTCAAAAATATTAGTGGAGGTGGATGAATAATGAAGATCCTTCTCATCGGGAACCCCAACGTTGGAAAGAGTTCTATATTCACCCACCTTACAGGTGTAAAGGTGACCATATCAAATTATCCGGGAACGACAGTACAATATGCTAAAGGATATTTGACATATAACCAACAGAAATATGAAGTCATTGATGTCCCAGGAACATATCAGATCGACCCTGAAGCTGAATCAGAAAAGGTTGCTGCTGATATGATAGAATCAGGAGATATCCTGGTTAATGTGGTAGATTCCACCAATCTTGAAAGAAATCTTAATCTTACAATGCAATTGATGGAGTATGGGAAGCCCATGGTATTGGTCTTAAATATGTGGGATGACGCGAAACATAAAGGCATCAGCATTGATATAAACAGTCTGGAAAAAATTCTTGGAATTCCAATCGCTGCAACCAACGGGCTTACAGGAGAAGGTTTAAAGCTTTTACAGGATAAAATAATGACTTGTGAGCCTATTGAATGTGAAAAACTTTCACATGGGGAAAGATGGAAAAAAATAGGACAAATTGTATCAGAAGTTCAAAACCTTTCTCACCGTCATCATACTATTATTGAAGTAATACAGGATTTAGCCGTCCATTCTTTGATGGGGCCTATTGCTGCTATTGCAGTGTTGTATCTTGTTTTTAAGTTCATTATAACTGTGGGAGAATACATAACAGAAGTTGTTTCAAGACTTTTTGACATATTCTATTTGCCGCTTATAATTCATTTAAGCAAATTATTAGATGTAAACAGTTTAATTCATTCCATTTTGATAGGAAATATTGTTGCCGGAGAAGTAGACTTTGAGACCGCCATGGGGGTATTGACGACAGGGGTATTTGTTGTATTCGCAATTGTTTTGCCCTATATCATTCTTTTTTATGCTTTGTTCGGGTTTTTAGAGGATTTTGGATATCTGCCGAGAGTAGCTATAATGCTGGACAGGTTGCTTCATAGAATTGGTTTGCATGGGTATTCGGTAATACCTATGCTTCTTGCATGTGGATGCAATGTACCGGGGGTATTGGCTGTCAGGAATCTGGAAACCAGAAGAGAGCGATTTATTACTTCCGTTATAACCTGTGTTACGATTCCGTGTATGGCCCAAACTGCTTTAATTGTAAAAGCTGTAGGAGAACAAGGGAGCATTTATCTTTTATTGACTTTTACTTCTCTTGCTGCTGTATGGGTTGTGTTGGGGACTGTGCTTAAAGAAACGGTTAGAGGATCTACACATACCTTGCTTATGGAAATTCCCCCTTATAGAATACCAAATTATAATATGCAAATAAAAAAATTAAGGATGCGGATCTCGTGTTTTTTCAAGGAAGCAATTCCTTATGTATTAGGTGGAATACTTTTTATAAATCTACTACATACTACGGGATTCATTGAATGGATCGGAATTGTGTTTTCACCTTTGATAAAAGGTGTGATGGGGCTTCCTGATGAAACGGTAGCTGCTTTGATTATTGGGACTTTAAGAAAAGACGCTGCCGTTGCACTTCTTACACCTATTGGATTAAGCAATTTTGAAATGGTTAAAGCTGTTATTGTATTGACGATATATTTTCCTTGTGTTGCTACTTTTACTGTCTTGCTCAAAGAACTTGGGGTAAAAG
>CAZKKX010000013.1:0-5787 GCA_964553505.1 uncultured Eubacteriales bacterium
AACCTGCAAAATCGTGAAAACCCATTTCACTTAACCATCCTCCCCCCCATATCCAATGTCCTACAATAGGATATATAATAGCGCAAATGGCCATACTGCAAACAATATAAGCAACAAACTTTGTTCTTTCTGCCATGGCCCCAGAGACTATGGTAGCAGCTGTTGCACAGAAAACTGTCTGAAATATTAAAAATGCCTCTTTTGGAATACCTAATTCCAAATGTTCAAAACTTCCTATAGAAAGAAAACTCCCTTCCCCAATGAATCCACCTATGTCCAAGCCAAACATGATGCCAAAACCAATAACCCAAAACATAATTGACCCTATTGATAAATCAATAATATTTTTCATAATAATATTTCCTGCATTCTTAGCTCTGGTGAAGCCTGCTTCTACCATTGCAAATCCTGCCTGCATAAAAAAAACCAAAGCGGATGCCAACAACACCCAGATTGTATCTATTGCTATCGTATAATCCATTATTCTGTCCTCCTAAAAAATATATTAAAGCATTAAAGAGAATAGGCCTAATTCAAAAGCGCCTGAAAAAACAGTTATAACTGCTATTCAGACGCCTTTGCCTTCTAAGTAAATAGATATATTTTTATTTTGTATTTTCATCCCTTCCTTCTTAGACTAATGACAGCTGTTTTTTAGATTTTCAAAATAAAAATGACCCCGAATTAAGAACTCATTCTTAATAGCGGCGCCATTGCCTTACATAACTTAATTAAATTATATTATCTATTATAGGCAATATGACTGCTTTGTCAAGACTATTCTGACGATTTTTAAAGAAAAAATAACCCCTCCTCATTTGAAAAAGTAAATTCTACCTCATTTTTAACTGCATCCGGACGGGCACAGTGACCCGTCCCTACAAAAACTCTTTTCCTCTAATCTCTATATCCCTATTCTCTATTCTCTATTCTCTATTCCCTATTCCCTAACTAAGCATCCGACTCAATTTTTTCTCTAACAGCTCCATTGCAAGTTTCGGATTGGCTTGTCCTTTTGTTGCTTTCATGATTTGTCCCATGAGAAAGCTTTTGGATTGTTCTTTCCCATTTATAAAAGCATTCACGGCATCGGAATTTTTTTCTATTATTTCAAAAATGACTTTCTCTAATTCACTTGTTCCACTAATTTGTGTCAACTGTTTCTCTTCCACGATTTCTTCTGGTGTTTTTTCTGTCAACCATAATGCATCAAAAACGTCTTTCGCTGCCGACCGGCTAATCTTCCCTGTTTCGATCATTTTAATCAAGTCTGCTAAATATTTACCTGGTATGTCAATGTTTTCACTCTCTTTCAATATTCGCTTCATTTCTCCAATAATCCAGTTAGAAGCTTCTTTGGGGCTTACGTCATAAGAGACTACTTCTTCAAAATATTCAGCTATCATTTTTTTACTGGTTAAAACTTCGATATCCTTCTCATTAAGATTATATTGTCGTGTAAACCTTTTTCTTTTTTCAGCAGGCATTTCAGGAATCATAGACTGAATGCTATCTACGGTGTTCTCATCTATCACCACAGCTGGCAAATCTGGTTCTGGAAAATATCTATAATCATGTGCATCTTCTTTAGATCTCATAGAGACAGTTCGACCTTTTCCACTATCCCATCTTCTTGTTTCTTGCCTAATTTTAAAGTCTTCCTTAAAATCGTAAAGCTCTTTTTGTCTCTTTTCTTCTTTTTCTAGTGCCTTTAAAATTTCTTTGAAAGAATTCAAGTTTTTAATCTCAACTTTTGTATTCAGCTTTTCTTGTCCAACTGGGCGCATTGAAATATTAGCGTCACATCTTAATGATCCTTGTTCCATTTTACAATCAGAGATCTCTGCATATTCCAATATTGATTTTAGCCCCGTTAAAAATTCTATTGCTTCCTTAGGGGTCCGCATGTCAGGTTCTGTTACAATCTCAATCAATGGCACCCCAGTTCTGTTATAATCAATCAAGGTTATAGGTTTGCCTTCTACGTGGATTAACTTACCAGCATCTTCTTCCATATGAATTCTCAGGATACGGATTCTTTTATTTTTATCATCTACATTTATATCAATATAACCATGCTCACAAATAGGTAGGTCAAATTGTGAAATCTGATAAGCTTTAGGTGAATCCGGATAAAAATAATTCTTTCTATCAAATTTGTTTGTATTATTGATTTGACAATTCAAAGCCTTTCCTGCTTTAATGGCTAAATTTACAGCCTCACTGTTGAGCACTGGCAATGCGCCCGGAAGTCCCGTACAAACTGGACATGTATTGGTATTTGCTTTTGCTCCAAACTCAGTTGAGCAACCACAAAATATTTTTGTTTTGGTTTTTAATTCTACATGAATCTCAAGACCAATAACCGTTTCCATAGCCATTTATAGCGCCTCCTTTAATTTCGGAATGGTATTGCATAGGCTCAAATTTTGTTCTAAAGCATATGCGATTTTAAGTAGCTTTTCTTCTTCAAATGTATTGCCAATAAGTTGCAACCCTATGGGAAGCTTATTTTTGCTGTATCCACATGGAATGGATATGGCTGGGAGTCCTGCAATATTAACATTTATGGTATAAATATCTGAAAGATACATTTGGATGGGATTGTCCGTTTTTTCGCCAATATCAAAAGGCAATACGGGTGACACCGGACTAATAATCGCATCATACTTTTTAAAAGCATCGCCGAAATTATTTTTAACCTTTCGTCTAAAGAGCATGGCTTTTTTATAATAAGCATCATAATATCCTGAAGATAATACGTAAGTCCCCATCATAATTCTTCTTTTAACTTCACTGCCAAATGCCTCTGTTCGTGAATGAAGCATTAGAGTGTCGACATCTGAATAATCTTCTGTTCTATATCCATATCGTATGCCATCATATCGAGCTAGATTTGCACTGGCTTCTGCAGAAGAAATAATATAATACGCCGAAAGCCCTACATCCGTAATAGGTAGAGAAAATTCCTCCACTTCGCCTCCCATTCTCGTAATGCGTTCTACAGATGACATAATAGAAGCTTTTATTTCTTCATTCAATCCTTCTTGATAAAACTCTTTGGGAAGACCGAATTTCATTCCTTTTATGCCGTCTTCCAGACGAAGGATATAATCATTAGTTTCATTAGACAAAACGCTGGTGGCATCCATAGAATCATGTCCCTGAATAACCTGTAAACTAATGGCCGCATCTTTTACTGTTTTTGTAAAAGTCCCAATTTGGTCCAAAGAAGATGCAAAGGCAATCAATCCATATCTAGATACCAAGCCATAAGTAGGTTTTAACCCCACATTTCCACAAAATGCAGCCGGTTGCCTAATGGACCCTCCTGTATCCGAGCCTATGGCAAGAGGTGCAAATCCGGCCGAGACTGCTGCTGCAGAACCTCCCGATGATCCTCCGGGTACTTTCTTAATGTTCCAAGGGTTTCGTGTAATCTTAAATGCAGAATTCTCTGTAGAAGAACCCATGGCAAATTCATCCATATTGGTCTTCCCAATCATAATCGCACCCGATTTTTTAAGTTTTTTTATTATTGTCGCATCATAAGGTGGAATAAAATTTTCCAGCATTTTTGAAGCGCAAGTTGTTTTGATTCCCCTTGTGCAGATCAAATCCTTAATGGCAACAGGTATCCCTTCAAAAAAATTCAGATTTTCATTATTATTTATCTTTCTATCTACTGCTTCAGCCTCAGCCAAGGCTGTATCTTCACAAAGAGATATAAATGCGTTGATTTTATCATCATATTCATGGATCCTTTTAAAATACGCTCTCACAATTTCTTTAGATGTGAATTTTTTTGTTCTATAGCCTTCCTGAATGTCCTCTATACTCATACCTTCTATGTTCATTGAATACACTCCTATTCCATCACCTTAGGTATTATAATATGTCCATCTTTAAGATCTCTTGCATTTGAAAACAATTCTTCTCTGTTTTCAAATGGTTTTAACACATCTTCCCTTAAGGGCGTTCTCAACTCATGGGGATCAATATCCAGTTGAGTTAAATCAACTGTATCCAGATTATTGAAATGCGCCAATATTTGCTTAAACTCATCTGCAAATTTTTCAGCCTCTTCCTCACTGAACTTCAGTTTAGCTAAAGCTGCAATGTAATTTATAACCCTGGTGTTTGTTTTCATTCGTTCCTCCTATGGTTCAATTCTTTTTATATCTCTGGGTAACAACGTACTTTGTCTGATATTTTCTAAATCTAATATTTTCATGGTAATACGCTCAAGTCCAATTGCAAATCCTCCATGCGGGGGCATTCCATATTTAAAACTATCCAAATAGAAAGAAAAGTCTTCTGGATTCGCTCTAAATTTAACCATATTCGCTTTTAGCATTTCGTAATCATGTATTCTCAATCCACCAGTGGTAATTTCCAACCCTTTATAAATCAGGTCAAAACTTCTTGTAGCGCCCTCCAATTCCTTGTCTGGCATGGTATACATAGGTCTTTTGGATACAGGGTATTTTGTAAGAAAAACAAAATCATTTTGAAACTCTTTTTTAATATATTGGGAAAATAACATCTCCCCTTCTGCATCTAAATTTCCTGATGGTGAATTTTTACCATATTCTTTAGCTAAAATATCTTGTGCTTCCTTCAGAGGAATCCTAGGAATTTTATTTATTTTTCTTAATTCAATTCCCAATAACTCCAGTTCTTTTTTGCAAGTCTCATTTAGGTGGTGATACAAATATTGTATATAGGCTTCCTCAAAACACATCAACTCCTCTTCATCTTCTATAAATCCCATTTCAACATCTAAGCTGACATATTCATTTAGATGCCTCCACGTGTTATGGGGTTCTGCTCGATAGGCATGCCCTATCTCAAAAACAGATTCAAAACCTGCTCCCACCATCATTTGTTTATAAAATTGAGGGCTTTGGGCCAAGAATGTTCTGGTATCAAAATAATTAACTGTAAACATCTCCGAGCCACCTTCAGTCCCTGATGAGATAATTTTTGGTGTGTGTATCTCTGAAAACCCTTTCCCTATCAAATACCCTCTAAAAGCCTCGATAATTTCTTGCTGTACTTTAAAAATCGCCCTTCTATCAGGCCTTCTTAGACTGAAATATCTGTAATCCAATTCCTTTTCTAAAGAGGCTTCAATCTTTGATTGATTAATGGAAAAAGGTAATAAATCGTAGTACACCTCTCCAAGAACCTTTATGTTTTTTACATGTATTTCCACTCCATTGGGTGCTTTTTGATTTTTTTGAATGCTTCCTGTAACTCTAACAGACATCTCCAGTTTCAAAGCATTGGTTTCTTTTACGTCATCTAAAACCAGTTGCACCAGCCCCGTCTTATCTCTTAAAATAACAAATGAAAAATTAGTAAATTTCTTAATCTTAAATATCCAACCTTTTAATATTACTTCTTGATTTTCTTCCATTTCAGGAAGTTGAGCAATTAATATCCTTTCCATTTCTTTCACTCCTTCTTTATGATCTAACAGAAATTTATAGGGTTATAGGCCAAATACAACGGTTTTTAAAGCAAATAAAAAAACCTCCCATCCCGAAAGGGACGAAAGATTATCGCGGTACCACCCTAATTAACTAAATAGTTCACTCTATCAGCACTCAATAATGCTGTCCGATTCTTAACGGTTCGGTTCCGTCCAAGTCTACTCTCCTAAGATTTCGGTTGGAAACTCAAAGATGTTCTTCATCATGTCTTCCGTGTTGGATTCCCACCATTTACCAACTCTCTTAAACTTCCCAACATGCTTACTCTTCTTATCATCGTTTCTATTTT
>CAZKKX010000013.1:5887-8404 GCA_964553505.1 uncultured Eubacteriales bacterium
GCAAAAACAGATTCAAGAGAGATGATGATCACTTGACGTGTAGCTGATGTGTATTTCAAGCTGACGCTTATAATCAAATGAGCAGCAACAGTTGCACCAAACACCATATACAGAAGGGCAATAAGACTTTCAGAATGACCGCTAAAAGTAGGTATGGGTTCTAAAATAACAGCTGCAAATAAATAAAATAATGCTGTGAATCCATCCTGTGTAATTGTAATGGCGACTGCATCCAACCTTTTTACATAATATTCCTTTAAAATGATAGAAAATGAAAATGCTATGGCTGAACCAAGACCTAATACCCCGCCTAATCCAAACTTTAAATCTCCTTGAATTGTTAAAAAGTATACACCTAAAATGCATAAAAAAACGCCGCACAATATATACCATTGAGGTTTTCTCTTATAAATAATCACCGTCAAAACCGGAACCCATACCGTATATGTGGCAACTAAAAAAGCTATCGTAGCTACGGTGGTATGTAGCATGGCCATGGTCATACAAGCGTAGCCTGCAAAGCTGGATATGGCCAGAAAAACACCGCCTTTCAAATAATCCCTATTGATTATTTTTATCCTTTTCCTAAATATTGCAGCCGTTACGCATGTACCAAGACAGAACCTAAATACATTGAGATACAATGGTGAAAATTCATTAAGTGCAAATTTGATGGCAATATATTCGCCTCCCCATAAAGCAGCAGCAAGAATTAATGCCATATCTGCATAGAAAGCCTTTTTCTTATCAATATTGATATATTCTACCATATCCTTTATATTTCTCCTTCTAATTCAGGAATTTTGCTGAAAGCTATAACAAAATAACAGATTATAGATTATGGGTTATGGATTATGGGTTATATTATCTAATTTTTGTGAACAAAATTATCCTCAATATAATTACGACTTCTTATACTTATGGCCGAAATCTCTTTGCAATGGTTTCTGCAATCTTGATGCCGTCCACTGCCGCTGAAATGATTCCACCTGCATACCCTGCACCTTCTCCTGCCGGGTATATACCTTGAATACTGCTTTGAAACATCTTATCTCTCAATATCCTCACCGGGGAAGAGCTTCTGGTTTCTATGGCAGTAAGAACCGCATCATTCATGTCAAAACCCCTGATTTTTTTCGCCATTTCCGGTAGTGCTTCTTTTAAAGATTTTACCACATAATCCGGAAGGCATTTACTTATATCCGTCCAGCAAACTCCGGGCTTATAGGTAGGCATTACCTCCCCCGCTTCAGTTGAAGGTATACCCTTCAGAAAATCCCCTACTTTTTGAACAGGCGCATGATAACACATCCCACCCAACTCCCAGGCTTTTTTCTCCCAAACTCTTTGAAAATCAATGCCTGCAAGAGGGTGATTCCTACCGAAATCTATCGGTTTGACATCTACCAGTAATGCACTGTTGGCATTCTGTTCATCCCTACTAAAATAACTCATCCCATTGG
Source organism: uncultured Eubacteriales bacterium (assembly GCA_964553505.1). GTDB lineage: Bacteria > Bacillota > Clostridia > Peptostreptococcales > JAAYPU01 > JAENZQ01. The sequence continues at coordinate 7,351 of CAZKKX010000013.1, forward strand.
TCACAACTCCATTAGTTTCCGAAACACTTGCCACTACAAGGCCTCCCGGGCACATACAGAATGTATACGCCCCCCTGCCGTTTTTACAGTGATGGACCAGTTTGTAATCCGCAGCACCCAGCTTGGGGTTTCCTGCATATTTTCCATACTGGCAACGGTCAATAATGTTTTGAGGATGCTCTATTCTTACTCCCATAGAAAAGGCTTTTTGTTCCATTTTGACTCCTTTATTGTAAAGCATATCAAAGGTATCCCGGGCGCTATTCCCTAATCCTAAAATAATACAGTTGGAGTCTATTATTTCATTTCCATTGATCTCAATTGCATCTAACTGACCATTATGTACGAAAATATCTGTCATTTTACAGTTAAAACGTATCTCTCCGCCCAAATTTTTAATTTCTTTTCTTATGTTCTTTACAATTTTTTGGAGAACATCAGTGCCTAAATGAGGTTTTTGTTTATAATAAATCTCATTGGGTGCGCCTGAATCTATAAAGGTTTTTAATACTTTTTTACAACGAACCGTATCTTTTATCCGGGTTGTCAATTTTCCGTCGGAAAAAGTCCCTGCACCCCCTTCTCCAAATTGAACATTGGACTCTGTATTAAGCTTTCCTTCTTTCCAGAAGAGTGTCACATCTGAGATCCTTTCTTCAATCGGTTTTCCTCTTTCAATCACCAGCGGCCGATATCCCATTTCCGAAAGAATAAGAGCAGCAAACATACCGCTTGGACCAAATCCTGCTATAACAGGTCTGCCTTCAATACGGCTTTGGCCGACTTCAACATATTCATATGCTTCATTAGGGGTTTTGGAAAGTTTTCCGGACTGATCATTTTTTAAAATTTCATCTTCGTTTTTCATCTCAACATCGACGGTATAGACAAACCGAATATCACCTTTTCTTGCATCAATAGATTCTTTATATATAGAATAAGAAATAATTTGATTTTTCCCTTTTCCCAACTTATTACAAATCTTTTCCGAAATCAATTCAATATCTTCATCAATATTAAGTTTTACTTCTGGTATTCTAAGCATTTTTCTCTC
>CAZKKX010000013.1:8504-29208 GCA_964553505.1 uncultured Eubacteriales bacterium
TCTCCTTTAAGGTAAGTAAGGTAAGGAGACACACCTCTCTCTCAGGGGTCTATCTTTCTGACACTCTATCCCTCTAATCACTATCCACTAACCACTAACCACTAAATCAATCTTAATTTATTTTATTGCGGCATTTTCTCCGGCAATATAACCTGTGGACCATGCCCACTGCAAATTATATCCTCCGCAAATTCCGTCTACATTTATAATTTCTCCGGCAAAAAAAAGTCCGGGAATTTTAATTGATCCCATCGTTTGTGGGTCAATCTCCTTTGTATCGATGCCTCCAGCCGTCACCTGAGCATGTTCCCATGATCTGGTATCTTTAACCGTAATTTTCCATTCTTTAAATGTATGAATCATCCTGTCTATCTGTTTGGATGTAAGGGTAGAACAGCTTGAATCTGGTTTTTCAACAGCACTTAATTTTAATATAACAGGTATTAATCGCTTATTCACCAGACCTGTTAGAAATTCTTCGTTGGTTTTATACCTTGAATAGAATAATCTTTTTTGAAATATTGACTTTAATTCGTCAAAGGTATAACCCGGAAATAAATCCATCAAGACACTGCATTTTTTTCTCTTTTTTATACATGTATGGACATTCCTGCTTATGTCAAAAATACAAATGCCTGAAAGACCATCCTCTGTAAACTGAATTTCTCCCTGGCTTTCTGCAATTATTTTTTCTTCGCACCAAAGCTTTGCGTTTCCCTTAACTCTTACGCCCTTGAGTCTTTTATTATACCACTCATCGCAAATCATCTGTACCAATGCAGGTTCAGGAGTAACAACGCTGTGTCCAAGGGATTCGGCTAATTTAAATCCATCACCATGACATCCAAACTGTGGTCCCGCTTTTCCTCCGCAAGCAATAATAACTGCACCTGCTTCCAAAATGGTTTTATCCTTAAGTCTTATATTAAACTTATTGGGTTTTGCTTTTAATCCTACAACCGGATTATTATAAATGACCGTAACATTTAATCTTTTTATCTCCATTCTGAGTACATCCAAAAGAGAAGACGCTTGATTTGAATAAGGATACACTCTGCCTTCCGTTTCCGTCTTATGTAAAATACCAAGCATGTAAAAAAATTCAATTGTTTCATCAACATTAAAACCACTAATAACTTTTTTTATAAAAGCCTGGTCACTTTTGTAACAATTAATAATTTGTTCATTTAAATTTGTCATATTGCATCTGCCGTTACCGGTTGCCAGTATTTTTTTTCCTATCCGATCCATCTTTTCAATAATACACACTTCTGCCCCTTTTCTAGCAGCGGCAATTGCTGCAACTAAGCCTGAAGCACCTCCTCCGATTATAACAACCTGTTTCGTATCCATATAATCCACCTTCGTATTATTTGATTTCACTTATTATTTCCCTCTTTTTTCAAACCTTTAATACATACAAATCTTTATCTCTTCCTGATACCCTTTAAGCTAACCTCTCCACAATTGTGAAGCGCCTATTATTCCTGAATCCGACCCTAAAACAGAAGCTTTTATCTTTGTTTTCGGCAGTGTTCGGCTATAAATATTATTGTAAACTTTTTCTCTTAATGGTGTGAGCAGGTATTCCCCCTGCCTGCATATAGCTCCTCCTATCACCATAATCTCAGGCTCGAAAATACTTATCAGGTTGGCAAGTCCTTCCGAAAGATAAAAGGTATACCTATCAATTAGAGAAAGTGAAAAGTGATCTCCTTGCTTTGCAGCAGAAAAAATCATTTCACCGTTGAGTTTATCAATATTGCCTGATGTCATATCCTGTAGTATAGTATTTCCCTGATTTTTAAATTTCCTCTTCGCTTCCTCAACCAATGCCGAAGATGAAGCATACTTTTCAAAACATCCTTTTCTTCCACATGCACAATCCAACCCTTTTGTCTCGATGACCATGTGTCCTATTTCTCCTGCCGCACCATTAAACCCTCTATAAATTCTATTGTTGATGACAAATCCTCCGCCTATTCCTGTGCCAATAGTAACCATCAGGGATGTATCAAAGTTTTCGGCTGCTCCACATACAGCCTCTCCCAATGCAGCACAATTTGCATCATTATCCAGATAAACAGGGAAATCGAATTGTTGATTTAGTTCATGAACCAGGTGTACATTATGAAAATTGATATTACATGCAAAGTTCACGATTCCTTTTTCCCTTATGACGGTACCCGGAACTCCGACACCAATACTTTGTACAGAATTCGATTCAGACAGCATCTTAATAAGCCTGATAATATCTTTAATTACTTCGGCACTTCCTCTTTCTGCACGAGTCGGTATGCTTTTTCGTAAAGTAATAACACCTTCTTCCGAAACAAGTCCGGCATCAATATTGGTTCCTCCTAAATCTATACCAATATACATCTTTATACACCTCCTAATCTCCTGTCCTAAGTTATATTATAATATACTGTCTATATTTTATATCATTTTTTCAGATTTTTAAGAATTATGTAAAAAAACAAACATCAGGTTAAACCTGATGTTTTTAATAGCAATCATTTTCAATATTTCGACAAAACACTATCCGCCTATTGCATTGGTAATAATTTTTGCAGTTCCTTTGATTTTGTTAACATATTCATCCATTTTGTCTTCTGTTATTCGTGCAATGGGTCCGGAAATGCTTACGGCTCCAACTAAATCCTTTTTGTGATTATATACGGGAACAGCAATACATCTTAACCCAATTTCCACTTCCTGATTATCCGTACTATACCCCTTTATTTTAATTTTTTCAATATCTTCTTTCAATTTATTAAAATTTGTAATAGTATTATCTGTATACTTGATGAAATTTCGATCTCTAATATCTTCCAATTCCTGATCGGTTAAATGTGCCAAAACCATTTTTCCCACAGCGGTACAATGTCTTTCAGCCCTTTTCCCCACATGGGAAATAATACTGAAGGATGAAGGTCCTTCAACTTTCTCTACATAGACAGCATCCATATCATCTTTTATAACCAGGTGCACGGTTTCCTTGACTTCTTCCGCCAATTTTTTTAAATAGGGTTTTGCCAGCTCTCTAAGCTCAAGACTTGCCTCAAAAATCTGTCCGATTTCAAAAATCTTTAAACCCAGTTTATATTTACTTGTTGATTCATTAAAATCCAAATATCCTCTGTGATAGAGCGTATTAATCAATCCGTAGCAAGTGCTTTTTTTTAATCCTAATCTTTGTGCCAGTTCTGTGACGCCTATTTCTTTATCGGCTTTACTGAAACATTCTAATATATTTAAGGCTCTTTCCACAGATTGTACAATAGTTCCTTTATCTCCCTGTATTCTCATACTGCTCACCTTCCATAAGGATTATATTATATTGCTTTTAATAATTCAACTGTTTTTCTCAAGCTGTCTTCTTGTCCTACATTTCCCGGAAAAATAATATAAGGGAGATTAGGGAACATGCTCTCATTATTTAGCTTCCACACCGGTACACCAGGTAAAATCTGTCCCATAACCTGTGCTTTTTTTACATTTAATGCTTTGACTCCTATATCGCTGGATGTAATTCCGCCTTTTGCAATAATATATCCCGGCTGTATTTCTAACCCTTTAACAATCCCAACCAGTCCTTCTGAAACTTTAACGGAAAAAAGCAAATTTGCTTCACTTTTACTATTTTTCACATCTGCTTGATGATATTCTCTCGAAGTATAGACACAAGCATCCATTCCCTTTTTTAAACTGTCATTAACTTTTTCTTTTACGCGTAGTATTTCCTGTTCCATGGATGTATCTTCTTTCACTTTGCTGACATCAAATTCAATAAATTCAACATTTTCAACCTTTTTCAGCTCCTGAAACTGTTGTGTGGTTTTTTTAACATGAGAACCAATAACAATAAGCCCCGGCCTATTTTCCTCCTTACCGCACATTTTCTCTTTGCTCAGCAACGGCTGGGAAGGTATATTACCTATTACTTTAACAAAAGAAGCTGCTGTACGGAATAAATAATTCTTTCCTGAATTCAATGCTTTTTTTAAGCAATGGGTGAAAACTTCCAAATCCTCATAATTCATGGCATTAACAGCCATTTTGTTAAAGTCTTTTAAGCTCATTATTTTTTCATAAATACTTTCTGTTTTAAGGTTTCTGATTTCATCCAAAGTAATACTTATTACTGCTTCGGATTTGAATTCGCCTTTGGTCTTTTCTTCAACCCATTCTTTAAGATCGGATGCTGAATATCCGAATGTTTTATCTTGAGCAAACTCCGTCATTCCCGCAGGAATCAGGTCTTCACCATTTTTTACATAATGCGTATCATCTACTGTAAATCTCCCTCCTTCTAAAAAGAATGGGATAATGATTTCACCATCAAACCTGATAGCGGAATTTGCTTCTATCTCATTTTTTAATACTTCAGTTTCCAAAGGATAATGACCTCTTAAAGTAGAATCACTTCTCGAAATCAATATATATTCTTTCTTTAGTGATTCTGATATCTTTGATAGGTCTCTGGCAAATTGACGATGCAGCTTTTCCGTATCTGAAGCGGTAAGTCCCCTTGAATTTGTCAGTATATATACTAACTTATCATTCCCATTTAGAATCGTATGAATGGTTTCATCATTCCATGATGTATATACAGGTATGGAATGCACCGTCTGAGAACCTGTAGGGTCATCGTCTAAGACAATAATAATTCTGTTCAGATCCTGCTGCTCGTCATTACTTTGCCAGATTTTATATTTTGAGGGAGAAAACTTATTTATAACATCATCATATTTGATTATATTCTTATTCATCTAAACACCCGCCCTTATTATTATTTGTCTTTATTACTTAAAACATAAGCGACATCAACAATCATGTCCTCCTGACCGCCTACTGTCTTCCTTTGTCCCATTTCATACAGAATATCTCTTGCATCAACTCCGAATTTATCCGCGGCCCGCATAGCATGCAGCAGGAAGCTGCCATATACTCCTGCATACCCAATGGTAAGTGAATTTTTATCAATCATATTAGGACGATGCATCTTAGGCACTACAATATCATCAGCTACATCCATGATTTTGTATGCATCGATTCCTGTTTCATAACCTTCTTTTTTCAATACCGAAACCAACACTTCCGTAGGAGAATTGCCTGCAGCTGCCCCTATTCCTTTGCAGGTACCGTCTACACTTTCCGCACCGCATTCAATGGCCTTCAATGTATTTCCTATTGCTAATGCCATATTATTATGAGCATGGAATCCTATGGGTAGATTTATTTCTTTTTTAACGGCTTTAATCCTGGCTGCTACACCTTCTGGTGTTAAAGCTCCGGCAGAATCTGTTACGTAAATCCAGTCTGCTCCGGCTTCTTCGAATATCTTTGCCTGTTCAACAACCTTCTCCGGCGCAACCATATGTGCCATCATCAAGAATCCAATGGCTTCCATTCCCATCTTTTTTGCTATCTCTATATGCTGAATCCCTATATCTGCTTCCGTCACATGGGTTGCGATTCTGGCTACTTTTGCACCATACTTTGCAGCCATTTCCAAATGCTTATGCGTCCCAATTCCCGGAAGTAATAATACATCTAATTTTGCATTTTTTATAACTTGTGAAACAGCGTTCAAATACTCTTCATCTGTATGTCGAGCGAATCCATATTGAAAGGAGGAACCGCCCAGACCATCTCCATGTGAAACTTCTATTGTATCGACTCCTGCCTGGTCCAACCCCTCGGCAATTTGCATCATGTCGTCTAATGTAAATTGATGACTTACTGCATGCATACCATCTCTTAGGGTTGAGTCTATAACTCTGATTTTCTTATTCATCTGTCTTTCCTCCTTTATTTTCCTAGCATTCCCATAGCTACTTCTTCCCCTACAGCTTTGGCTGCTGATGTCATAATGTCCAAATTCCCCGAATACTTAGGCAGATAATCCCCTGCGCCTTCTATTTCCAACATTACCGTTACTTTATTGCCATCGAAAATTGGAGGAACTTTCAATGTGTATCCGGGAACATATTTTTTAACCTTTGCTACCATTTTTTCTACAGCCAATGTAATCGCTTCTTTATCCGGATTTTTAACTTGCGCATATACCGTGTCTCTCATGATAAGAGGAGGCTCTGCCGGATTTAGAATTATGATAGCTTTTCCCTTGTCCGCACCTCCCACTTCTACCAGACCTCTTGCGGTTGTTTCGGTAAATTCATCTATACTTGCACGGGTTCCGGGACCGGCACTCAAGCTTGCAATCGTTGCAACTATTTCTGCATATTCTACATCAGCAGCTTCGTTAATAGCTGCGACGATAGGTGTTGTAGCCTGCCCACCGCAAGTTACCATATTAATATTTATTTCCTCTAAATGCTGATGAATATTGACAGCCGGGATAACATAAGGTCCGACAGCCGCAGGGGTCAAGTCTATTGCAATTTTATTGTCTTTTGCCAATAACGGAGCATGGACTTGATGAGCTCTTGCGCTGGTTGCGTCAAATACAATTTTAATGTCTTTGTTTCCTATAATTCCCTCAACACCTTTATCTATTGCCGTAATTCCATTTTTTCGGACGATCTTTAATCCTTTTGAATTAGGATTAGCGCTAACTACCGAGTCCACTTCTATGCAATCGCTTCTCATCAATTTAAACATTAAATCAAGTCCAATATTTCCCGGACCGACTATTGCTGCTTTTACTTTATTGTTCATCATTATTCCTCCCTTTCTTTGACTTATTTTAATATTTAATTACTGCTCCTTCATTGGCTGATGAAACCAACTTTGAATAGACGGATAAATACCCTCTCTTATATTTTGCTTCCGGTTTTTCCCAATGAGATAGCCTTTGCTGCAGTTCTTTTTCACTAATATCAAGCTTTATAATTCCGTTAATAACATCAATTAAAATAATATCTCCGTCTTCAACGACTGCAATGGGTCCGCCTTCTGCTGCTTCAGGAGAAATATGACCTACAAAACAACCATTGTTTGTTCCTGAGAATCTTCCATCCGTAATCAGGGCAGTTGTTTTGTTCAATCCTAAACCGTAAAGGTACTTCATAGCCTTGTACATCTCTCTCATTCCGGGTCCGCCTTTAGGTCCTTCGTATCTGATTACCACCACATCACCATCTTTAATGTCTCTATTTAGGATAGCTTCTTCTGCTTCTTCTTCGGAGTCATATACTTTTGCCGTCCCTACAAATATCTGAACAGAAGGATCTATCGCTCCGGGTTTGCTGATACCGGTATTTGGTGCTAAATTACCTCTTAACACTGCAACTCCTCCTGTAAATCCGAAGGGGTTTTCCATATCTCTGACGATTTCAGGGTTTTCCGGAAATTTATATACATAATTTTCTATGTTTGTTTCCATTTTTTCACCCGAACATGTAATGACATCCGTATCCAGTACAGATTGCATCTTTTCTATTACTCTTGGTATGCCTCCGGCCATCCAAAAATCTTCCATATTCCATTTTGAGGCAGGATTCACCTTTGCAACCTGAGGAATTTCCTTGCTGAGAGAATCAAACTTTTTCAACACATCTATATCTGCCTCAGCCTCATAGGCAATAGCAGTCAAGTGCATTACCGCATTGGTGGACCCGCTTGTTCCCATACAAACTTTTATGGCATTCTCTATGGATTTTTCGTTTATAATCTGTCGGCTGTTGATATTCTTTTTAACAAGCTTACAAATTGCCATTCCAGTATCCAATGCGATACGAATTCTGTCCGGATGAGTTACAGGAATAAGGGCCCCTCCGGGCAAAGTCATTCCTAAGGCTTCCGACAATGCACACATAGTATTGGCAGTTCCATAAAATGAACATGATCCGCAGGAAGGACAGCAGTTTTCTTCCAAATCCATATATTCTTTTTCTGAAATCATTTCTTTCTTTAGCATACCCAGACCTTCGGAAACAGAAGTTAAATCGGATTTTCTGCCGGCAAATTCCACGCCTCCTAACATAGGTCCTCCTGGAAGCAGAATCGCCGGAATATCCAATCGGGCTGCCGCCATAAGCATGCCTGGAACAATTTTGTCGCATGATCCCAGTAACACGATAGCATCCAATTGATGCGCTTCTGCCATTACTTCAATATCATTGGCAATCAATTCACGAGAAGGAAGGATATAATGCATCCCTTTATGTCCTTGTGCAGTACCATCACAAGCACCAATAACACCAAACTCAACAACCGTGCCTCCTCCTCGATAAACACCTCTTTTTACATATTCCGTTATTTGATTTAAATTAAAATGTCCGGGAACCAGAGTGTTCCACGAATTGGCGATACCTATGATCGGTCTTTCTAAATCATCATCCGAATAACCAAGAGATTTATAAACCGCACGATTCATGGAAAACTCGGGTCGTTTTAAAATATTCTTACTACGTGTTTCCATGTCATTCCTTCCTTTCTATTCTTCCCATTCTAAATAGGCTCCTTTTATAGGCGATACCGCTAAAGTCTGAAATAATCCAAGGGCCCCTTTCCTATCTTTTTTAGGTTCTTTCCACTCTTTTTTTCTTTCTTCAAGGACTTTCCGTATTTCTTCGTCTGAGCATGATTTTCCATTAATACCGACAATATTGATTTTCCTGCTATTAATATCAACATGAATCAAGTCACCATCTTCTACCAATCCAATAGGTCCTCCTGCGGCTGCCTCGGGAGATACATGTCCAATGGCCGGCCCCCTGGTAGCCCCTGAAAATCTACCGTCGGTAATCAGAGCAACTGTTGAAACTAATTCCGGATTATTGTATATCCCTTCTGTTGGTTTTAACATTTCAGGCATTCCATGACCCCTGGGACCTTCATAACGTATAATCACCACATCACCCGGTTTGATCTGCCCCGAATAAATCGCTTCGAATGCATCTTCGCCACAATCAAATGTCTTTGCAGGGCCAGTATGATCATACATTGCAGGATCTACTGCAGCATGCTTTACAACAGAGCCTTCCGGAGCAAGATTGCCATAAAGCACAGCCATTCCGCCTCCCTTTTTATAGGGCTTGCTCACAGGGTTTATAACATCTCTGTAACCTACGCCATAATTATTTAAATATCCTTCGGCTGTCTTGAAATAGCCGCTTTTTTCAAGTTCTTCAAGATTTTCACCAACTGTTTTTCCGGTAACCGTTAAGGCATCCAGATTGAGATAATCACTGATTTCCCTCATCAAGGCAGGAACGCCTCCTGCAAACCACAACAATTGAGTCGGCCATTTACCGCTTGTCTTCATATTAACCAGCACAGGAATTTTTTCATGGATTTCCTCAAATAAATCTACCGGTACATCTAAATCCAGTTCATGTGCAATTGCCGGCAAATGTAAAGTGGCATTTGTTGAGCCTGATACAGCCGCATGAATCATAATCGCATTTTCAAATGCTTTCCTTGTCATGATTTTACTTGGCGTCAATCCTTCTTTGATCATTTCCGCTACGCGAGCTCCTGCGTCATAAGATAAATGTTCTAATCGGTTGATTCCTGTCGGCATGATCGCATTGCCCGGAAGGCTCATTCCTAATGATTCGGACATAAGCTGCATGGTACTTGCCGTGCCCATAAACTGACACGCTCCACAAGAAGGACAGGAATTCACCTGCTCAACCAGTAAATCTTCTGTATTGAATTCTCCTCTGTTTCTTTTTTCTCCTAAATCATACAGCTTCTCCGAAGACTGGAAATTAGGACCTGGAAGCATGGCACCTCCAGAAATATGAATCCCCGGCATATCCAATCTTCCTAATGCTTTTAAATGTGCCGGTATGGATTTATCACAACTCGAAACAAGAACAACACCATCAAAAGGAGAACTGGTTGCATGCACTTCCACCATCATGGCAATCATTTCTCGGGAAAGCAAAGAATAACTCATTCCTTCATAACCCATAGCAATTCCGTCACACATATCTGTCACGGCATATACACCCGGTTTGCAGCCATTGGTGTATAAAGAAGCTCTGGCTAAGTCCACAAGCTTATCCAAATGATAGCTGCCCGGATGACTTTCACCGAACACACTGTCTATCAGCACCTGAGGCTTATCAAGATCTTGTAAAGTCCAACCTGTTCCCAACCTTAACGCATCACCCTGCGCATTTAAAATTCTCATTTTTTGACTTCTCATAAAAACACCCCATTTCTTTAATTGAACAAATTTAAAACAAAGCCTTTATTTCTTCTACTAATTTTCTTGATGATTCGTAAAAGATACCCGTATCAATATAAGTACTCAAATATTGAATTCCCATATCTTTCTGTCTTTTTATATTTTCTGGCGTATCGGCAAATGAACCTACCGATATACCTTTATCTCTCGCTTTTTTAGTAATGATTTCTATTGTTTTTAATACATCCGGATGCGTAACCTGCCCGGTAAGGTTTAATGCCTGAGATAAATCGTATGGCCCAAGAAACAATACATCAATATCCGGCGTATCAAGAATCGCATCAATGTTTTCAACACCGCCTTTGCCTTCTACCTGAAGTACCACCAACGTATTCTCATTTGCCTTTTTAAAGTACTGATCACCAGGTATATTAGAATACTCTGCATTATGAGTAAAACGGCATACCCCTCTATTTCCTTTGGGGTAAAAATAAGATGCTTCAACAGATTTTATAGCCATTTCTTTGCTGTTGACCTGAGGAATTTGAACTCCTGCAGCTCCTGTATCCAATGCCCTGAGAATCATGGTTTCGGAATTTTCCCGAACTCTGATTACCGGAGATACCCCCACCATTCTTGCCGTCCTGACCAAGTTTTCTGCTTGATAGACTTCCAATGGTCCGTGTTCCAAATCGATAATAGCAAAATCAAACCCGGCATATCCAATCATCTCTAAAATGGCCTGTTCTGCCATCCTGACAAAAGGACCGGCCACATATTTTCCTTGTTTAAGTTTCTTTTTTATGTTATAAATATCCATGCTTTCCCCCCAGTAAAGTCTAAGTTCTCTCTGTTCTACTCATCTTATTTAAGTTCATCTTTTTTCAACAGTAATAGTATTTCTTTCAATTTGAAACTCTTATTAAGTATTTTCTACATTAAATTGACCAAGAAGGTAGAAAGGACCGGGAATGCCAACAAAATAATTAATGAAATAAACATCACTATTAAAAATGGAAATGACCCTCTAAAAATTTCTTCTACTCCCATTCCTCTATCTCCTACATCACTTAGGGCAGATTTTATGGTATACACCGATAACCCAAATGGAGGCGTTAATAAGCCGGTCTCAATTGCCACGATTGCTACAATTCCAAACCAAATAAGGTCCATGCCAAAAGCGCTCACAATGGGGCACATTAAGGGCATGGTCAATAGTAATATTGAAGTTGAATCCAGAATACATCCAAGAACAATCATAATAAGCATAAATACTACAATTATAGCCATTGGCGCAACTTGTAAAGATGTCACATAATCTCCCATGATTCCTATAACGCCGCTTATTGCAAGCATTCTTGAATACATTTGTGCTGAAATCAAAAGAAACAGAATGCTGCCGGTGGTAATACCTGCTTCCAAGAATGTATCCCACAATAATCTTATTTTGAATTTACCTTTAATAATAACTAAAAGAAATGCACCAAAAGCGCCTACGCCGCCTGCTTCCGTAGGCGTAAAAAATCCTGCCCATATACCGCCTAATGTAATAACAACCAGCGCCATAATGGACCAAGTTTTTGCTACTTTCTTTAATACGTTGTCATTATAATCTATTTTATCTTCATGCCCTTGTATAATGTCCGGTTTTATACGTACCAAAACCACTATACAAAGAATAAACAAAACAGAAAGTAATATTCCCGGAATAATACCTGCTACGAATAATTTTCCTATAGATACCTCTGCCAACATACCATATACAATCATTAATATACTTGGCGGAATCAACATTCCTAAAACAGAGCTGCCGGCCACCGTTCCTACAGCAAACCTTTTGTTATAGCCCAATCGTGTCATTTCCGGAACTGCAATCTTTGTGAATACGGCTGCAGAAGCAATACTGACACCGGTAATGGCTGCAAATATTGCATTTGCCACTACAGTTGCAATCCCTAATCCACCTCTTATTCTTCTTAACGCTGCATTGGCAGCATCATATAATTCCGCACTTGCCCCTGAAAGGTTAGCAAGGAGACCCATTAATACAAAAAGTGGAATAACACCAAACACATATTCTCTGATTGAGCTGTAAGCAGTCGTGCCCAATATATTTACAGCTATTTCAATATTACCGGTAGTAAGATAAATCCCTACAATACTCATAATCATCAATGATACGGCAATATGAAATCCGAATATTATTAATACCAATAATAATCCCAATGCTATTAATCCAACTGTTATAGGCTCCATATCTTCACCCTTTCTATTATCTGTTCTTAATTAATTTCTTGATTGTCTTTATTACTAACGTGACATATTCACCTAATATCAGCACCGAACCAAAGAGTATGATGAAACGTACAGGGTAAGTAGGTACACGGAGAGCTCCTTCTCCCTCAAATTCTCTTATTTCCACTGATGTTAAAAATAAATCCCAGCTCGAATAAATTAACAAAATAAATAGGAATATTCCCATTAAGTAAGCCAGTAAATCCAAAATGTTTTTACCTGTTTCAGAAAAACGATCGTATATTATGGTCGATCGGACATGTCTACCAACCATAAGCACATATCCAATTTGTAGAAAAGCTATTCCGATGATAGAGTTGCTGACAATCTCAGGAGTTCCTATCATAGGATGGTTGAAGAATACCCGTCCTCCTACATCATTGATAATGACCAACATTAATAAAAAAATCCATATAGATCCAATGCCGTTAAAAAAAGATAAAATTTTGCTATAACCAAATTTTTTTTCTGCAAACATATTCTTACCTCCAGAACATTGCTTGGTTTTAAAGCTTTGAAGGAAGAGATAAACTCTTCCTTCATAGTTTTATCTACAGTTCCCAATCTCGAGGCATTACGAAACCTCTTTCTACAAGTTTGTCAAAGTATGCTTGTACAATTTCTGTTCCAGGATAACCTAAAGAGTTTAACTCATCTGCAAGTTCTCCCGGTACATTTGGAATCATGGCAACCCATTCTTCTTTAGCTTCCTGTGATAGTTGTACTAAATTTACACCTTCGGCTTCCATAGCTGCCAGATCGCTTTCATATAAATCCTGTGTGTATTGTGCTTCCAACATAGTCATATTTTCGCCTTCTTCAAGCATAATCTGCTGCACATCCTCAGGAAGGCTGTTCCATGTATTCATGTTGATGGTAAGCCCGCCAACAATTTGTACTCCAAAGTCTGCTAATAATAAATTGTCCGATACTTCATGTATTTTCATTCTGTACATTGCTCCTGTCGGATTAATAAAGCCTTCATAAACACCTGTCTGCATACTGGTATAGCCCTCATTTAAGTTGGACTGTACACCTACGGCTCCTGTATTCTTAATCCATTCCAGGTTAGCGCCGGCGCCTGCAATTTTTCTGTTATTCAAATCTGTGACATCCTCCATTGGAAATGTCGTAAACAGATTGTAGTTATCTGACACTGCCAAACCTAAAAATTTCTGGTTGTATTTTTCGAAATCAGCTTTAAATTCAGGGAATTCTTCATAAAGCTCCATCGCTGCTTCCGCTACCATAATAGGATCTGGGCTCTGAAACGGCATTCTGTATGTCATTCCTTCAAGCATCAACTTTGTAGGCTCGAAAACATATACAATCATACCGAGATCCAAAAGACCAGATTCAACAGCCTCCAAAACTTCACCTAATTTTGCAACTGTCCCGCCATATGCATCCGTCCATTGAATTTCATAATCGGTTTCCGCAACAACGCGTTCTTCCACATTTTTCTGAAAAAATTGCGTAACGCCATAAGTCCATTGCACGGTATCCGCAGGATGTCCGGCTCCAATAACCAATTTAATAGTCTCTTTTCCGCCGCCTGCATCGCCATTATCAGCATCCTGCTGAGATCCGCCTCCGCATCCGCTTATAGAAACCATTAACAGAGCCATAATACAGATAAGTGATAATAGTTTTGAAAATCTCCTCATCTTAAACATTTTTTTCCTCCACAAATTTATTTTTTCAGGTCAGACGTTTATTCTTCAGGATTTCCGTATTCCCAAGATACAGCAGCTCTGTATCTTTCCACATAATCAGGATAAGTATATCTTCCCATATCCTTGTCTCTCGGATATACAAACTGTGCACCCGGCTGCAGTATTACTGTCTTTAGGTCAGTTCGATGTTCTTTTCTTTTTTTATCAACAATGTATTCTAAAGTAGTAGGATCTTCCTGAGAATTTGCCCAATTATCATAATGGTAAGGCACTAAATGTTTTGCTCCTACTGCCTGAGCTACTCTGAAAGCTTCAAAAGGTGACATTTTGTCCGTAGCTCCCGGAGGTGCATATCCCATATTGGTAAACACAACATCAATATCATATTCTTTAAATGCCGCATATCCGTTGTTATATAAAGTATCTGCCAAGAACAACATGTTTCCTCCATCAGTTTTGAAAAGAAAACTTACTGCAACATCTTGAATTTTTTGAAGGTCTTCCGGTGTTTGAGCACCTGTCATTGCTGCCATGGTATCATAGTTCAAAAGAATCTGTACTTCAGTATTGCCAACTTTGATAGTATCTCCGGGAACAACTTCTATAATTCTGTTTTCAGGCACATTAAACTTCCTGAACTTTTCTGTCGTTACCTTCGGTCCGATATAAGGTGCATCCGTTGTTCCTAATGTGGCTTTAATTGTATAAAAGTCACAGTGATCCTGATGATGATGGCTACAGAATACGCCATCCAGTTTTTTGAACTCCCACGGGTCAATCATCATAGGACCAAGCCTGAGCCACTCAATTGTAGGGGCTCCACTGGTTCTACAAACACCACAGTAGGAATATTCCGTATAGATGGAAGGACCTGCATAGTTGTCAATAAGGAAAATATCTCCATCGGATGTTTTCATCCCAAAAGAAGGTCCACCAAACCACCATAAAGCTACTTGTCCTTTTTCAACTTTGCAATTCTGCATTTCAAGGTTTAACAGAGTACCCCATTCCGGAAATACTTCGCGGAGCCAATCATCCTTTGTAATATTGCGCTCCTCATTCAGATATGCACCCGAAATAATTCCCCTGCCGTCACTTTTAACTACCTTTGACATAAATATTCCTCCTTTTTATTTTTTGTCATTTAGTTAAAGTTTATTTTCTTTTTCCATAATCTTAATGATGGCAGAATGGTCCTCTTTTCCTATGCCTTCTTCCTTTGCCTGATCATAAAAATGCACTGCCGTTTCCGTAATAGGCACTTTATAACCAACACTCTCTGCCATCTCTAAGGTTAATTTTAAATCCTTCAGCATTAATTGCAGGCAAGCAGCCGACTCAAATTTCTTTGGAATAATATATTCAGGGACTGAGCGGTCCAACATACGACTACTGCCCCATGATACTGTAAGCAGGTTAAACAGTTTTTCCATATCCAAATCTGCTTTTTCAGCAATCAGCATAGCTTCGCAAACAGTTGCCTGATTTACACCGGTCAACAATTGATTAATCAATTTGGTTACTTGCCCGTTTCCAATTTTTCCCATATGATTGTATGTACCGGAGAAAGACTTAAATACAGGTTCCGCTTTCTTATATGCATCGTAGTCTCCACCAATCATTACGGTCAAAGTCCCGGCTTCGGCACCGCCAATCCCTCCGCTCACCGGAGCATCGAGATAGTATGCGCCTTCTTTTTCGAATAGAGCTTCCATTTCTTTTTCACAATCCGGTGAAACCGTACTACAATCAAATATCACAGCGCCTTCTTTAACAGTCTCTGCAACTTTACCGCATACATCCTTCACTGCAAAATCTGCGACGAGAGACATACCGATGATATCTGCATCCTTAACCGCTTCCTGAATGGTATCAGACGATTTTGCACCTTTTTCAACAAGCTTTTCTACATTGGCCCAAAATGGATCTTTCAAGTTCCAAACCGTCAAATCATACCCTGCTTCCAGGATATTGGATGCAATACCATTTCCCATGGCACCTGTTCCTAAAAAAGCAACTTTCATATCCTTTCCTCCTTTGCTGAATTAAAATATAGGGTGTATAATAACCCGATTTAAATAAAACATATCAATGTCTTATTAAATCCTCTTTTATATTATTAGCATTTATTATACATATATGAGCATTTATAAGGACAATCTCCACATTTCTTTTTCCATGATTCAACAGGGTCTTCTCCTTTTACCCTGTTAAATATACCTACAGCTTTTTCAACATCTTCCTTTTTGCCTGAAATACTAAGTGTTACAGATCCTTCTGATCCGCCAACACCACCTGATGCAACATGAGTAGCCGTTGCACCAGTCAGCATGCTTATGGCTTCAATTTCTGTAATAATTATTCCGTTTGTTATGGTAATATAGCCGCAGCCTCTTCCGTAAGAATAATCATAGTTCCGAATACCTTTAACAGCTCTTCCTGCATCAGCAACAGAAGCTACCATTTTTTCAAGTCCAACAGGAATAATGAACCGACTTCCTTGAGCAGCTATTTTGGGCAGCGCCAACATAATATTACCGCCTTCCGGGTGTGCCAGTAAATATCCTGCATTTCCTTCTTTGTCAACAGCATTGGCACCTTTGATATAGATATCGTTTGGTCCAAAACCTTCAATCCAATCTTTCAATTCCTCATAATCCGAAATAGTTTCATCTGTTTGGACAAATTTTCCTTTATCGATCAGTATAGATCTTACTCGGCTATCGGGAGACTGGCATTGAACACCATCAGTGATGACCCCGCATGGGAATCTTTCTATATCCAAATGAATGCCTAAAATTTCTTCTGCCACGTAAGCAGTCGTTGTCCCATTGGAAATCAAAATTTTATTTTCGGAAAGTGCAGTCTTTACTTCTACCATTTGTGCCACAGCTATTCCTATTAATCTTTTAGATTCTGACGGTGTTAATGATATCAGAATATTCATTGATACAACCTCCTTCGTTCTATATTATAGAACGTTGTTTCTAATTATTATTATATCCCATCAAAATTATATTGTCCATATATTCTCTTTAAAATGTAAGAAAATAAAGCCAAAATAAATTTAAATTACATCATGTTTACAAGATACATAACAAGATCCGGTACTAATACAAGAATCAGTAAAACGGTGAACATAGCTATTAAGAATGGGAATGAGCCCGCAAAAATATCCTCTACCGTTACATCGTCCATTTCCTTTATACCCCCAAGGGCCGATTTGACCGTATACACGGAAATACCGAAGGGCGGCGTAAGCAATCCTGTCTCTGTTGCAATAATCCCTACTATACCAAACCAGACCAGGTCCAATCCAAACGATCTGATGATGGGAATCATCACCGGCATAGTCAAAAGTATGATAGATGTAGGATCCAGAATACATCCTAATGCCACAAGTATACCCATAAATATCAGCACAATAACAATTTCCGGAACTGCAAGCCCAACCACAAATTGCTGTACCAAATTTATAGAACCACTTAAAGCAAGCGCTTTAGAATACATCTGAGCTGTTACAAGAAGGATTAATACGCTTCCTGTAGTAGACCCTGCAGAAAGAAGTGTCTGCCAGACATCCCTGGGATTTGCTTTTCTTTTGAGAAATGCAATAATAAGTGCTCCCAGTGCACCTATTCCTCCTGCTTCAGTAGGTGTAAAGAACCCAAGCCAAATACCACCCAAAGAAATAATGATAAGCACTGTAATAGCCCATGGCTTTAACACTATATTCCAAAAATTCTTTCGTTCTTCATCAGTTAAAGGTTCTACAGGAGGAATGTCATCTTTCTTTACAACGGCAATAATTCTTATAACAACGATAAATGCTAAAGACATGAGAATACCAGGGATAACCCCTCCAACAAATAAAGCTCCGATGGAAACCTCCGATACCGATCCATAAACAATCATTAATATACTGGGAGGAATGAGCATACCAAGTATAGAACTTCCGGTAATAGTTCCGACAGCCAGCTTTTTATTATAACCAAGGCGCAACATTTGAGGCACGGCAATTTTTGTAAAGACTGCAGCCGATGCAATGGATACGCCGGTAATAGCAGCAAAAATGGCATTAGCAATAACAGTCGCAATTCCTACCCCGCCCCTTACTCTCTTCAAAAGAAGACTGGCAGAATTATATAACTCTGTACTGGCTCCGGACAAATTGGCAAAAAGACCCATTAGAACAAATAGAGGTATAACTCCAAAAGTATATTCCCGTATAGAGCTGAATGCTGTTGTCCCCAGAAGTTTTACGGCAATTTCAAAACTGTCCATTGCAAGAAACATTGTAACAACACTTGTCACCATAAGGGAAACAGAAAGATGTACGCCACTAACGACCAAGACAACAAGCAATATTAAAGTGATAAAAAGAATCGTTAAAGCACTCATAGGACATCTCCCCCCTTATCTATATCATTTTCTTCACTTTTTCCTTTAGACTTCAAAACTTTTTTAACAAAAAGAAATATATATTCAACAATCATTAAGAATGAACCAATAATAATAGCGGCCCTTGCAGGTGTTGTCGGAACACGAAGTGCTCCTTCTCCTTCAAATTCACCTACTTTTAATGCTTTAATAAAATCAGGCCAGCTGGATTTTATTAACAGTACAAACATTACAATTCCGATAATAATGGCAATTAATTCCATAACCGTCCTTAGACCCGGCTTTATTTTATCCAAGAGGATCGTACTTCGGACATGGTCTCCTCTATGAAGGACAAAAGGTATTTCAAGAAAAGCAATTGCAATTATGGAGTTGCTCACCAGTTCCGGAGTCCCTTTAAAAGGCATGTTGAATAGTACTCTTCCAAATACGTCTACAGCAATCAATATCATGAGAATAAGTATCCAAAAACAGGCAATTGCATTGAGTATCTCAAGAACTTTTGTTTTCCCTTTGTCCAATTTATAAAACGGATTATTCATATTTTTCATTCCTTTCGCTGTAACTCAAGATACATAATTCAAAGCATAGAAGAAATAAAAAACAATTAAATCAAGTAAAATTAACCATTTTCTATCTTTATTTCTTTTTTTTAATAATTGAGAGATAAGAAGTTTCTTATCTCTCAATTATGACATTGTATCTATTGAGGTTTTAATACTCCCAGTCTCTGATTTTTTCCTGTCCAAGCTTTTCAAGTTCGTTAAAATAAAAGTCGGCCATTTCTCCTGCAGGATAGCCCATTTCTTCTAATTCGCCAATAAACTTTCCAAGAGAATTCGGTATCATTTCTGCCCATTCTTTTTGCTCTTCAACACTCAACTGATTCATAGTTGCGCCTTCAGACAGAGCCTTTTCAATAGCGGCATCATAAGTATTCATAACGTATTCCGGCGATGTCTCAGTATAATTCTTGGCAGCTTCAACAATAATCTCCTGTACTTCTGACGGGAGCTTTGCATAAGAATCTTTGTTCATGATAAGAGCATTGGCCGGAAAAGCACCAAAGCTGGCATCAAGAATATAAGGAGCTACTTCATGAACCTTCAGATTAATAGTGGAAACAGAAGGCTGGATACCAACCTGATAAACCCCTGTCTGTAGGCTTGTAAACATTTCCATTAAATTAGATTGTACTGTCGCACATCCGGAACCTTCTACCCATGTAAGATTAGCGCCTACTGCACCTACTTTATATCCGTCCAAATCATTGATAGATTTCACTTCATAAGTTGAGAACATATTATAAGGTTCTGTGAATGCAATGCCTAAATACATACTATTATATTCATCATAAATCTCAGTAAATTGAGGGTATTCTTCAAACAGTGCCATTAGAGCCTGTGCTCCAATTTCTGCATCCGGTGATGCAAAAGGCATATAATAGAACATGTTTAACAGTTTCAATTTAGCAGGCTCTAACGGAAGAACCGTGATCCCCATATCACAAATACCTGCTTCAATCCCTTCCAATGCCTCACCAAGTTTTAACATTGATCCGCTGAATCCTTTAATCCACTCAATTTCATAGTCTGTATTCTCACTTACCTTTTGAGATACCTCCCCACAAAATGATTCGGATAAATAAGTGATCCATGGAGCTGTTTCAGGTTGCCCACCACTTATGCGAAGCGTAATCGTTTCTTTTCCATTCGATGACGAATCTTCCGGTGTTGTGTCTGCGCCGCCTCCACAGCCGGCTAACAGCAACATAGCCACCATAACACAAGTTACTAGTGCCAAAGTCTTACGATACTTCTTTGATTTCATGATTTCCCTCCTATTATTTTTTCTAACATTTATATATAAACTGTTCTAAAAGATCAGCTTATACCAAGCTTTATCCCCTTGGTCTCAATAAGGTTCATTTATAAAACAATTGTCTGACTACTTTAAACTATAAAGGTAAAGAATAAAGGCGATTATTTCTGTGTACAAATTTACATGCTTTTGTTGTAATTATTTCTCCAATACAAGCTCAAAATATCTTAAGATGTAGCCAGACAATTATTGACAAATTATTATTTGTTCTATATTGTCGCACATTGTTTGTATTATTGTACATTAACTTTATCATACTTGTAGAAAAATGTCATTAATTTTTTCTAAAAAAATTAAAAAAATAGTAGATGGCATTTGCTCATAAACCTGGTGATTCCAA
>CAZKKX010000014.1:0-29033 GCA_964553505.1 uncultured Eubacteriales bacterium
CTTTACTGACCTTTGTTAAAGGTTCGATAAAATACTGACTATCACCCTTGTCAAAAAATATATTCTGGCTAACAAGATATCTTTTCAGCTCAATGTCTAAATCAGCACTGATATCATCCATGTTGTTATCGGTACAGCAATACTGCCAATAATCTTGTCCATCCTTTTCTATAAAGGTTACCAACCAAGCTTTCATGTTTTTATCATACACTTCCGATATCTTGCCATAAATATTTTTTATTTGTGCATCAGCTGAACTGATGTATTGAAGATAAACAGTTATATTGCCACCGCATATCATACCAAGTTTTGCAATATCCGATTCATTTAAAACAAATTCCCTAAGAACCGATTTCCCGGTTTTAAAAAGGTCTGCCGCCATCTCCTGAACCTTTTTTTCCAAAACACCTCCACCAATCGTACCAATAATTTCTCCCTTTTTTCTTATAATCATTTTGGCACCTGTTCCCCTTGGTGTTGAACCGGATTGTTTTACCACAGAAGCAAGTACGACACTTTCACCCTTTTTTATATATTCAAGTACGGTTTTATAGATATTTGTCATTTTTTAACTCCTTTCCTCAGGGAACAGTCTTGCAAGTGTAAATCAGTTTTGTTTAACAAATCTTAACTTGGAAAGTTATGCCGTAACCACTTGTTCATTAGTATCTTTTTTAATAATGACCCACATATTGGCAGTATTATTGATTATTTGATAATTCGAAATATCTAATTCTCCCAAAAAATTATGATAATCTATCTTTGTTTTCTCTACCTTCTGTGTCATGTTTCTTCTCCAGCATTTATCTCGTTTCTGCATCTCAACATCTATTTTCTTTTTAAGTTCTTCAGTACCGAAACCACCGCCAATAAAAGCCGCTCCATCCGGCATCAATACTCGATAGATCTCGCTAAAAGCTTTTTTCTTATCTTCCCAAAAAAACAAGGATCCTCTACTGATCACTAAATCCACTGATTGATCACTGAAAGGTAAATGATGTACGTCGCCGGAAATAGTCTTTACTCTATCTTCTAATCCGTCTCTTTTTATATTCTGTCCTGCCATCATGAGCATGTCTTTCGACTGATCCAACAATATCACCTGAAGGTTGGTTATCTTGGCCAGCTCAATTCCCAGATGTCCTGTTCCTGCACCAATATCAAGGCATAATCCGTTACTTATTTGTGTTATATCCTTCATCTGTTTTGCAATAATCGGATAGACCGGAGCAAATACCTCTCGGGTGGTCCTTTCAAACTCCACTACATCAATATGTGGCTTAGGTTCCGGATTTTGTCTACATAATTCTTTTTCAATCCTTTCTGCCAACACCAAGCACATTTCATCCCTATTGTCCGGCGAAATGGTAATTAGATTGACATCATCCCTATTTCGTATTTTATCAAGAAAAGGGGTCTGCTTTTGCTTTAAAACTCCTAAAACAGGTATCTCGGAATCCAAAACTCTTAAGACCATTTCCTGAAATTCGTCTGCCTCATTTTCGAAAAAACCTAACTCGTCCATTACAATAAGACGCGGATTGATTTCAAGAGCACCTTTTAGTATTTCAACACCATAATCATCAAATGTAGAAGGTATTGAAACCCAATTATCTTTATTGATACATCTCCCTATAAATTTATCTTTCGGGTTTTCAGACTTGTTACGAATATCTTCAATATAAAAACCCTCTAATTTTTTATTGTTATAATAACGTGAAGTTCTAAATCCTGCTATATCCGAAAAACTGCAATTATCTAAAATCCAATTAATCAAAGTGCTCTTACCAACATGTAAATTTCCGGTTATAAAAAAGTTATTATTCATGATTTTCCGCCCCTCTTATCTGTAATCTTACGCTTTTTTATAGCTTTTATATCCATTTCTTTGTTTAGCATTTCCTCAATGCTGATTATAAGTTCACCTTTTGATATCAGACACCCCAATTCAGATGTCCTCAGATTTTTTATAATTTTTTCTTTTGTTTCTCTTGTAAAGGAAATCATATTTACATAAAGCATTAAATGATTCTTATTATATTTTAACGTTAAAATGGCATCAAAATCAAGTACGCCTTCTATACTAAACAATATTTCTTCCAGTTTCGACATTGTCAAGATATATTCGTCCGTCAGCTTAACAGATGAATTTATTCTATATTGAATTTTATCCATGCTCCTTAATACTGTTCCGCATTCGCATGAATTATTTATAAACCTGCTTATATCTCCGGTCCTGTATCTTATAAGGGGCATTCCTTTCCTTGTTAATGTCGTAAATACCACTTCTCCAAATTCGCCATCTTTGACAACTGCTCCGCTTTCAGGATCAATAATTTCAAACAACATATCCGCTTCTCTTAAATGATAACCCTTCCTTGCCTTACAAAACACACCCCCGCCTAAGCCCGTTTCCGTCATTCCATAATGCTCATAAACATTACAGCCCCAATTCTTTTCTATTCGTTTGACTACAGAATTAGAAACATAGTCGGTACTGAGAAGTACATTTTCCAGCCTATGCATCGCTTTTATATCCGGGGCTTTTTTTGACATGGAAAGAGCAAATATTTGTTGAGGTATACCTACAATTCCATTGACTTTTTCATCAATAATAATTCTTTCAACAATTTCAGGGTCATCAACAATGCCATATACCACAGAAGAAACCTTCATCCTATTTAAGGCCTTTTGAAGCAAATCTCCGATACTTCCCGGTCGTGCTCCCGGCATCAGGATCAATACTTTCTGACCGGGTTTTGTAAAAGTAGACATACCTACCTGAAAAAAATCCGTTGTCAATTCTTGATCCTCTTCCGTAAAATATATTCTTTTCGGCAATCCTGTTGTTCCCGATGTGTCCAATGTGACAATACGGCTAATTTCTTTCTGGGAAACACAGGACATCTGGAGATTGTATTTCTTTATATCTTTTGAAGTGGTAAAAGGAATCCTACATATGTCTTTATAAGATTTTATATCACAAGTATGAACACCTGATAGAAAATCACGATAAAAAATACTGTGTTTTTTTACACAGGAAACATTTTCGATTATTTTTTCTAATTGGTATGTTGTTAGCCGTTCTCTGGTCAAAACAGGCATTTTAGGTGCTATTCTCTTTCTGATCCATTCATCCAATGGTGTTTTTTCTATCATTATAATCTTTCTCCCATATGGTATGGCATTAAATTATAGTAAAGCTGTAAAGTTAACCCTTATGACTACCTTTACAAGTATATATTTTAGATGTTAGTGTCAGATAACAGATGAATTTCTATCCTTCTAATTCTGAAATGCATAAAAAATAGCCCAATTTGATATCTTTCATAGCAAAACTCAGATTTCCGCAGCCGGCAGACTTATTGGTAACCTTTTTCCAGAAATAGTCCATTGATCCGAATTCCATTATGATAGAAGCCATCAATTCCTGCAGACGATGAGTAAAATCACTGAACATCAACACTTTGATTCCATTTTCAATAAGAAAGCTTTTCAGTTCCTCCACTAAAAATGCATTTAAAATACATGTTTCTATCATAATGTCCTGTGAAAAATCCCTGCCCTTATTGTCTTTCAAGTACATATCGCTGATGATAAATTTCCCATTGGGTTTCAGCACCCTTTTGATTTCATTTAATACGGTTTTTTTATCCTTCATGAGAGAAAAACTGCACTCTGCCAAAACGCCATCCATTGTTTCGTCATTAAAAGGAAGGGCTTCCGCCTTCGCAACTTGTAAGTTCAAATCGGCATTTCTCTTAAGTCCTTCCATTATTAATGTTTCGGATAAATCAATACCGGTGCAATTATAACGGTATTTTTTTTCTATATATTCTACGGTTGCGCCCTTTCCGCAGCCAATATCCAATAGAAAAGCATCCTTATTAAACCTGCAGAAATCGACAGCTGTTCTTGTAATCTCGAATCCCCCGGGTCGGATAGTATCACCTGTTAAGTTTTCAAATAGCGGATCCTCATACAATTTAACCTTTTCCAAAATATTTTCTCCTCATCGTCATATTCATTTATTCAGGTCAGTTTATTTACAGTGGTTTATCTGCAATCAGCATAAAATATCCGGTTTCATATTTATCATTGAAGGGAATTTTTTCGGACATGTCTTTGGTAAGCGCTTCTGAACAATCCTTCCATGTAATGTTTATAAATCCGATTTCCTTTAATTGTTCTACTAAAGGTACCAGCAAGAACCTTCCTCCACTTCTAAAGTTTACTGCCCTGTATCTATGCTCTTCTTCCAATTGACTTTCGTGCTTTTCTTCGGTGCAACTATCACAATCCGAACAATCTTGCCCTTCAGCATGATCGTCACACCCTACTTCACCATGTCCCGAACCGTATTGATCTTCTTGATGCGTCATGTTTCTTTGCTTCTCTGCCTCTATTTTCACTGCCGTTAAAAGCTCATTATCTGGATCCTTTATGTGCAAATCACTTATGAACAGTTTTCCTCCTTTTTTAAGGACACAATACGCCTCATGCAGAGCCTCATCCGGCAAGCCAATAAGAGAAAGTACTCGCTCCATCATAACGCCATCAAAAGAATAGGAAAGAAAACCATCCAAAAATTCGCCGTCGCCGTACTGGATATTCAACTTTGGTTTTTTTTCCAAGCCCTGTTGGATCATTTCCTTTGAAATATCAATTCCTCTTGCCTTATATCCGTATTCTTTTTCAAGATATTCTACTACTTTCCCCTGCCCGCATCCTATATCAAGGACTTCGGCACCTTTCTGCAGATTCCAAATTTCTAATGCTTCATCAACTATTTTGAAATTTTCAGCTTTTAAATCGCTCATTTTTTTTCTCTCCTTTCACTGGGAACGGGTGTCATTGGGGACGAGTGTCATTGGGGACGGTTCTTTTTGACACGCTTGCTTTCTCAACTGACACTCAATGACACTTATTTTCTGTACAAGCTATTGTATGCACAAAAAGGTATCAACCTGTTATCAGGTGATAACACCTGAACTCTACACCTTTTCAGTCTTTGAGCATCAAGATTGCTCATATCCTGAAACGCCATCCCCGTAACTGTGAACATATTACTTCTCATTTCATTTATAAACTGGTCAAAATCCATGGTCTGTGAGCCACAACAGCCTGTTTTGTCATATAGTTCACCAGTGTGAGCTTCACAACAAGCATTGTATTTTTCCTGTTCCGGCAAATTCCACTTATTTAGTACATAGTCTCTGGTTTTCTTCATGATATCAGCAGGAGAAGTATTGCAGCAGCATGCTTCCGAAGAATCATCGATGTTATGGTCAATAATGGGCTTTACCGAACCGTCTATATACTTTCTATAAGATGCGTGAAAACTACACAACGTATGTCCAATAGAGCTTGGGCGAAAGTCCTTGTATTTTAACTTACCGCTTGTCTGTTTTTCCACCCCATGCATGACATCAAACAGAGTAACTCTGTTTTCAAAATCAGTCCATTTTTTGCCGTCCTGATTTATTTTTTCAGGATATCTGCCGAAAAAGCTCACAGGCTGAAAGTGGATGCCCTTTACTACCGACAAATTATTCAACAAAAATTCAATCATAGAGCCTATATTATACAAATTTACATTTTTAACTACGGTTGGGACCAGCACCACAGGGAGCCTGGCTTTTCTGCAGTTTTCAATTGCTTTCATTTTGATTTTCAAAAGGGGCTCGCCTCTCAATGTCTGATATATTCTATCCTCCGTACCGTCAAACTGAAGATATATGACGGAGGCACCTGCCTCCTTGAGTATTCCCGCATACTCGTCGTCTAAAGCAAGTCTTCTGCCATTTGTATTGATTTGGATATATACAAAGCCTTTCTTTTGTCCCATTCCTATGATCTTGGGCAAATCTTCACGAAGGGTGGGCTCTCCGCCTGAAAGATGTATGTTGAATGGTCTCTCATCACCCATCTCCAGCAAAAAATTATATTTTTTTTCTATTTCAGCCAGATCAGGTTCCAAAATAGTATCCTGTTCGGATTTTGCAAAACAATATGGGCATTGTTGGTTGCATCTTTCTGTGACATCTATGAGTACACAGCATGCTGTCTGTAAATGCTTATCACAAATACCGCAATTTAAAGGACACCTGTCTTCTGTTCCCCGTGTTATGGTCTTTTCAGGAGGAACATTCACCACCGGATATGTTGTCCAATCAGTAAAATCTTTTACACAGCCTGCGACATATGCCTCCCAGCTGCCATGATCCTGGCAGACTTTTCGCATGAAAACTTTACCGGACTTTTCAACATACTCTGCTTCAATAGGCTTTTGACATATCGGGCATATGCTTTGAATTTTTTCTAATGCTTTCATTTTTGCAACTCCTATTTGTCTTCCAGCATTTTTTCAACCTGACTCATCCTGCCTTTGACAAGTTCTTCAGAAATACATACCTGACCACACTCTGGGCAACGCTTTACTTTATGTCGAAAGGATTTACCCAGATAACTGAATTGGACTTCCTTGTCCACCATCTCGACATTGCATCTATCGCAGATTAGCGTTTGTTTTTTTCCCATTCCAAACTGCCTCCAATTCTATCTTCATTCTGTGTGTATACACATTTACTACTTCAAAGACATCTCCCACTTGGATATATTCCACCCAACAAGTAATATGACCTAATTCCCTATAGCTAAAATAGGTTCCCTTTTGCGAATTCAATGTCCTACGACTGGATTGATGACTGTATTCCACAACATAACAAACATCTTCCTCCAACAGTTTTAAAGTATTCATTTTGGCTTTTATTTCAGGTTTCATAATGATATTAAGCTTGCATTTCTCAGGTTTTGACTCCATTTCTTCACCCCATATTTCCGAAAGCAGCGTTTCTTTGAGCCGAACTCTGTTTTCCCGGCGCTCTGTCACATCCGGGAGTACGCCGTCTTGTGTATTGATATCAAAAAGCAAATCCAATACGTGTATGACCGGCTTGCCTTCTCCTTTAAAAACATCCCTGCAATTAATGCAGTATGCAATATATGGATTATCACCCAGGATACTACGCTTCTTCGCAACATAATCTGCAAACTCAGGATTGGCTATGGATACGTGACCGCCATAACCGCAACATCCGTGATGGTCGCCATCCGGCAGCTCTTCCAATGTGACTCCCGACTGTTTCGTGAGATTCCTGACTGCTTGCTGAAGTGGATAATCATGTCTCGCAGAACACGGATCAAACACTGAATATACTTGTTCCTTCTTCTCAGCGATCTCTCGCTTAAATCCCCATTGTTCTAATATTTCGAAAAGGGATATGGTTTGGATCTCCGGAAGATACTCCATAAAATGTCTGCTACAAGTAGGACAGGTCATAATCAGCACCGGTTTGCCTAAATCTTCCCAATCATTACGAAGGTTTTTAATCTCCTCATCATGAAGATCCTCATTTCCTGCCCAGTCAGCCGGAACACTGCAGCAGCGAAGTAAAATCCCTGTCGTCGGGTTTTTAGACAACAACCACCGGTAGGGCTCTAAGACATATTCCGGATCCTCAGCTCCCAGATGACATCCGGGAAAAAATGCATAAGTACATTGCTTCTCATCTGGAGCTTTTTTTTTGATAGCAGCAAATTCGCTATTGGCAAATGCCATGTCTCTTAACCAGAATTGATGGTAAGCTCCCGGCATTTTATTCAGTTTATGCAACCTTTTACGTGCTTCTTTGATCATATCTAATAATTCAATGCCTTCGGGACAGGCCTCTTCAAAAAGTCCGCACTGAGTACAGGTATTAATCAAACGAATAGCCGGAGTTTTGTGGATCATGGATTCAGATGACATGACTGTTGTCATGATCTCGTCACGCATCTGTAATGGCCATTTATTGAAATAATCGCATAAATCGCAATAGGTTTTGCAGGCATCACATTGACAACGTATACATCGAGTAGATTCTGCCACGGCTTCTTCATCGGTAAAGAGACCATTATCAGTGGGAATAACTGCTTCTGATATATGGAGCTTATCTCGGTTGTAAACAACCCGACTTGCTTTTCTTTCCCCCGGATATTCCAAGTTACCGGTGCACAACCAAAGTTCAATGGCCCATCCCATACTGAGACCATCTGCTAAAGCAAACATAGTATCTTTTCCTGTCAAACTTCCTCCAGCAAACACGGCAACATCGCCATTGATATTACAATGTCCTTTCTCCCTGTTCAATGTACCAAAATCAAAACCATTTCTCCCCGTAGCCACATAGATGGCATCGAATTCCTTTAAATTTTCTATAGAATCAACACTTGTGTTTAAGTGCAAAGTGTATTTTTCAAACTTAAATTGTCTTTCAATATCCTCAAGAAATATTTTCGGAGGCAGCAAATTCCAAAGTTCGCCACCTAATTTATCGGTTTTTTCAAAAATCGTCACATTATATTTTTTTGAACATAAACGCAAGGCACAAGCAAGACCGCTTATACCGGCTCCTATAATCCCTATTTTTCCTTTTTTTGCAGGGACATTATAGTCTGTAGGGTCTTTTTTTCCAGCTTTATTGACACATGTCCGTTCAAGAAGGTTCAACTGAACAGGCTGATCAATATCCTTTCTGGGACATTCTGCGGCACAATATTCCGGACATAGTGCAGCTACGATATCCGGAAATCCTACTGCATTTCTGTATGCTCTGTAAGCTGCATTATAGCTTTTCCTTGCTATTTTCTCCTGAAAATCCAATACATCCAAATGGAAAGGACAAGCATCCGTACAGAAAGGCTTTTCTGATTGTCGACAATTCTCAAACTGTTTAAAATATTTTTCCATAGGATTCTCCTTTCATTTTTATTCCAGGGAAGGTTCTTTTCCATTACCTTGTCAAAAAGAACCTTCCCCGGTGACAACTTATCTTACCAGCTCATTGTATTTGCTTTGATATTTTCCATTTCATCATAAAAATCTGAGCCTAAGAAGTACTTCTTAGGAGGCTCTATCTTTCCGCCTGCCGCCAGAATATCCAGACCTTCTTTGACCTTTTCAGGAGTAGCAGGAAGTTCATAAATCCTGACCCCGCATGCATTGTTGATTGCATTTATTACCGCAACGTGATCAGATGATTGGAAAGCTTCGGAAGCTCCGGAAGATCCGAAAGGTCCTCGCTCATCAAATCCGTCCAAGTGAATGACTTTCATGTCATCCGGAATATCCTTGATATATGGAACTCCGGCAGCGTACATGTTGGTGTGTTTTTTAACATCATCATAGTTTTCTTTAAGTGCAAAACCGATGGCATGTGAAATGCCGCCATACGCCTGACCATCAACAGCCTGAATATTCCCTACTTTTCCTACCCAGTCTACACAAGTCATTCCTATAACGTTGGTCTTCCCGGTTGCCACTTCAACTTCAACCTCTGCCATAAAGAGAGCATAAGTGTAAGCATAAGTTGGATTTCCCGAACCATCGTTGGGATCTAAGAAATCAAATTCATCCCATTCATCTGCAGCCGTCCAATTACCTTCATATCTTGTGGGGATATCTTCTGCGACCATTTCGTCATAAGTGCGATATGTTCCGTCTTCCTTGCGCATAGCATTGGCAAGATTCTCTGCTGCTAAAATGCTGGCTTTGCCATTTGCAAAGTGGGATCTGGAACCTGCAGATTCGCCTGTGTTAGGACAATATTTAGTATCTGCCTGTACCAGCTTGATATCCTCCGGCAATACGTCAGGGAAGTAAGGTTTCAGTGCTTCCAGTGTACAGATCAAAGATCCCTGATCCCCGCCTTGACCCTGATCCTGCCATGTGTCATATTTCATAAATTTGTTATCAGGTGTCAGTTCGATGGCAACACTGGCTTCATCAACACCACCAAGCCCGACATTATAACCACCCCAGGCCAAACCGACTCCACGACGGATTTCCTTGGTATCCGCAGCCTTCGCTTTTTTAACTGCTTCATCATAATAGGGTTTCATAATATCCATCATTTCTTCCATAGGATATTGAAGGAAAGAACGCTGATTCAGGTTCGTCTGCCCCGATCTTGCGATATTTTTATATCTGAATTCAAATGGGTCCATTCCTATTTTCTCTGCCATCATATCTATCAACGCTTCTCCACAAGTATACGCCTGCGGTGCTCCATACCCTCTGTATGCAGTCCCGAAAGCATGGTTTGTTATGGCTACTCTGGCCAGTCCTAATGCATTCGGCACATAATATGGAAAGAACATGAACCGAAGGATTTTGGTGAGTTTGTCATCGCCAAGTTCCGGATAGGCACCGTGGTCTAATCCGGCATCAAATTCTCCGGCAATAATTTTTCCGTCTTTGTCACAAGCTAATCTTCCATTGATATGTGCAGGAGATCGTTTGCCGCTGAATGCCATGAATTGAGCATAATCCATTGACAATGCTACAGGCATTCCTGTTACTTTACATGCAATAGCTGCCAAAGCATAGGAACTGGCATTCATGGCCCATCCGAAAGAGCCTCCGGTTGGATTTTCAACAACACGAATTTTTTCCGCAGGAAGACCTACTGCTTCTGCAATATCGTCTCGGTCAAAATAAGTGGTCATCGCCTTACATTGGACTGTCAACAGACCGTCTTCATCATAGTAAGCTTGGACCGTATCCCCTTCGATAGACATATGGGGTTCTCTGGTTGAATAGAAACTTCCTTCTACGGAATATGCTGCTTCCTCTATCAATTCGGGAACCTGATCCGCTTCCCCTTTTCGAAGCGGCTGTATGCTGTAAACATTGTCCATTGAAGGATGGATTCTCATAGAATCTGGCATTACCGCATCTAAATAATTCATATATTCAGGCAATTGCTCAATTTCAACTTTGACTTTTTCAGCTGCTTCCTTCGCATGCTCTTTTGTATCAGCGGCAACCATAGCAACAACATTGCCCCATGAAAAGATTTTCTCATCCTGCAGCAGTTTATGGATCTGATCATAAACCACTGTTCTTGGTGAAAACTGATATGCCATCAGACGGTTGGCTCCTTCAATATCCTTTGCAGTGATGATTTTTACAACTCCCGGCATTTTTTCAGCTTCACTATAATCAACGCTTACTATTTTAGCATGATTTGTAATCCTGGGCATAACAAGAGCAACTTTTAAAGTTTCCGGTGGCATTTTCAGTTCGATGTCATCTCCAAAGTCGCATACACCGCATGCTTTTGCCATTGCATTTGGTCTTACAATGGGTTTTCCGTAAAAATTGCCCACATCTTTTTTGTAATCGTATGTGATATCTTCTAAAGTCTTTTCTCCACGCATGATTGCAGCAGCTTCCATAACAGCATCTACAATTTGTTTATATCCGGTACATCGGCAAACATTTCTGTGCCTCTGGAACCAGTCACGAACATCCTCTCTGGTAGGTTTTGGATTTTCCTGTAGCAGTGCATATGATGATACTATAAATCCAGGAACACAGAAGCCACACTGAACTGCACCAAGGTGAACCCATGCATATTGAAGGGGGTGAGGATTCATAACAGTTCCGATGCCTTCAATGGTTAATACTGAACTGTAATCTTTAACTGCCTTTATTTTTCTTGTGCAGGAACGAATCACTTTCCCGTCCAGAATCACAGAACAAGCACCGCATACACCTGTTCCACATCCGATTTTTGTACCGGTGAGTCCCAGTCGGCGCAAAACAACTGCCAAAGTATCCTTTTCAGGATCACATATGAACATACGGTCTGCGCCATTAATGTTAAGCGTCATTTTTCTTAAATTCATAAATAACCTCCTATCACAATTTAAACTACTATTTTCAAACAACAAAAGCTTTTAAGCTTTTATTATTGTTGAAACAACATTAGTGGTATCCTTGGGGGGATGGTTCGGTAACGTGTCAAAAAGAACCGTCCCCAATGACACTTATCCATAGTCTTCCAATAGTTCTACCACTTTTTCGTATGTTTTACTGACAATAACAGGACATTTTTCAACTTTATTCAAAGGGTTATCATCTAAAATATCCTTGCAGTCGCAAGACTCAAAATTATCTTCAAACCATTGGACCAATAAAGGAATCATCTGGTCAGAGGCTTTATCAGGTTCAAACAAAGATAACAGGCATGATCCTCCTGATAATGCACCACAAACTAAACCACTATATATTCCGTTGCATAATCCTTTTACGGCATTTACCAATTCAGGGTTTTCAGATTTTTTCTCGTCAAGTCCCATCTGAAGCAAAATCTGGGAACAACAATACCCCCTAAGCCTATATTCAAATATTTTGTCTAAATAGTCTTCCATATGGCAACTCCTTACTTGCTACGATTTAACGTTAATTCACAATGACAATTATAGTTTTCTATTTGAGGTGTCATTTGGACGGTTCGTTAGCAAAGAACCGCCCCTGTTGACACGCTCTTAAAGAATTAGAAAAGGAACTGCTATTTTATTTATCAAATTTTTTTGGTAAAGACGTTTATGCAACACTTCTACCTTTTAACAAAATAAAAATCTGATTCCACGAAAGAATCAGATACAAAAAGTATAGCTATAAACGCTATTCATCTTCTCCTTTCCAGAAACATGGGAGGCTTATCCGTTTCCAAATAAACCCTATCGTCTTGCTTCCATAGCAATTTGCAATTATAACCTTTGCCATAGGATAACAAGATCGGAGCTATATTCAATTTTTCAAAATAAATATGCATTTTATAAAAACAAATATAATATTTCAATCCAACACGGTATCTATATCGGTTCTTTTTCCATTCCATACTATCTCTAAATCAATTTCCATTCTGTGATTATAAGCATTTACAAGCTCAAATCCGTCTTCCAGTGTACGATATTCTGCCCAAAATGTCATGTTTCCGATTTTCTTATATCCGGAATAATGACCACTTTCCCGATTACGGATTCTTTTTTTAGTTTTATTACAGTACAGAATTACTTGCCTGATTTCATTTTCTAAAATTCGCTCTGAGTCAAGTTTTTTCCTGATTTCCGGTGAAATAATTAACTTCATCTCATCCTCTATTGGTTTTTGCTTCAACTTAATCTCATCTTTCCAGTATTTTATTAATAAAGCATTTTTTAAATCAAACCTGTTTTCATGGCGTTGAGTCACTGTTGCAGGCTTAGAATTTATGTCTTGTATGCCAAACAAAATATCCAAAATATGCTGAACAGGTTTATGTTGGGAAGCAAATATATCTCTACAGTTGATACAATAAGTTATATAAGGATTATTGCTTTTTTCAATTCTCTTTTTTACAACTGTTTTTGTAAATTCAGGGTTGGCAATGGATATCTGACCTCCAAAACTGCAGCACCTTGGGTAATCGTTGTATATTTCATTGATATTATATCCGTTTTGTTTTAATAACAACCTTATTTTATTGCGAAGTTGCGGCTCATAACGAGTGCTGCACGGATCAAATACTGAGTATATTTGATCTTTGGTTTTTTCTGCTGTAATGCCAAATTCCGCTATAATATCATAAATAAATATGACCGGTAACTCCGGCAAAAATTTATTGAATTTTTGCTTGCATGTCGGACAAGCCAGGATAATTTTCGGAGAACCCAGGTCTTTCCAGTATTTTCTTATCTTTTTATTAACTTTTTCATGTTTTTCTTCATCTCCCGCCCATTCCGCAGGTACACCACAGCAATGAAGCATCAAGGCTGTACTGGAATCATACTTTAAAAGGTATTCATATGTCTCAAGCACATACCGGGGATCTGAAGCCCCCAGCTGACATCCGGGGAAAAAAACATAATTACTTTCGGTAAAACCCTTTGGAGTTTTTGCCATTGAAGCTTTTTCCCCATTTGCTGAATCCATGTCCCTCAGCCAGAAATCATGATATGCCCAGGGTTGCTTTCCTTGTCTGTGAAGACTTTGCCTGCTCTCCATTATCATGCCATCCAAGTCGATATCCATAGGGCAAACTTCCTTAAAAATACCATCCATCATGTGAGTATTGATAAGTCTTTTTGCCGGTGCAGCTTTGAGGTCTGCATTTCCCGGCAGTATTGTTGCCAACACCTCATCTCTGACTCTTAAGGGCCATTTATTGTAAAATTCTATTAAATCTGAATAATTTCGGCATGCATCACATTGACACCTTAAACAACGATTGGCTTCAGCCTCTGCTTCTTCTCTGCTGAAAGATCCATCCTTTTCAGGTATTACAGGTTTTGCGAAGATCAACTTTGCCGTATCCAGTTCCATCTTTGTAGAACGGTTATCTTTATATGGTAATACCACACCTGTCCTTAGATACCTTTCTATAGCTGCTGCATTGTTCAATCCATCGGCAATAGCCTCTATAGTATCCTTACCAAGTAAAGATCCTCCTGCAAAAACAGCTGTATTATCATATAGTGATCTTGGCAGTTTATCATTCAGCAATCCAAAATTCGGTCCGCCTTTTCCGGTGGCCACATAAATAACATCAAATCCACGAAGCGCCTCCAAATTACTTATTTCGTTATTTAAAAACAAGTTATATTTTTCAAATTTGAATTGCTGATCAATATCAGTTATAAAAACTTCTTCCGGCAGCTTACCCCAAAGATGTCCTCCGATTCTGTCAGACTTCTCATACACAGATAATGAATATTTTTTTGCACTAAGCCTTAAAGCACATGCCAACCCGCTAATTCCCCCGCCGACAACTGCTATTTTTCTATTTTTCAGAGGCAGGTTATAGTCGTTTGGATCTACTTTTGTTGCATAGGAAAGACAGGACTTCTCGAGCAGATTCAACTCTATTGAGCTGTCTGTCTTTTCACGAGGACATACATCTCTACAGGGTTCATTACACAAAGCAGCAACAATTTGCGGAAAGCATACTGCATCACGATATACTTTATAGGCTGAATTGTAATTCCCGCGACCAATTTTTTCCGTAAATCCCCTGACATTCAAGTGAAATGGACATGCTGCGGTACAATAAGCTTCTTCATTTTGCAGGCAGTTCTTGAATTGATTGATATATTTCTTCATAAAATATTCTATATCGTTGGAAACGGTTCTTGATACCTAACGAATAATGAGTTCGTGTCAAAAAGAACCGTCCCCAATGACACTTTCTCCCTGATGAATTATTATCTAAAGTGGATTTGCTTTTATGTTATCCAGCTCCTCATGCAGGTCAGACCCAAGGAAATATTTCTTTGGGGGTTCTATTTTTCCACCTTTTGCAAGAATGTCAATACCCTGCTTAACTTTTTCAGGATATGCCGGAAGTTCATAAATGCGAACACCACATGCATTGTAAATTGCATTTATAACAGCCATATGCCCACCGGACTGGAATGCTTCCGAAGCCCCGGAAGAACCCCAAGGTCCATTATCCCGAGGCGTACAATTGAATATTAGCTGAATATCATCCGGTATATCTTTGATATACGGAACCCCCGCACCATAAATATTATTATGTTTCTTCACATCATCGTAATTTTCTTTAAGAGCAAAACCTATACTGTGGGAAATACCACCATAAGCCTGCCCTTCCACAGATGCACGATCACCAATAACACCTACATCTGCAACGCATGTATAATTGATAACTGTAGTTTCGCCCGTAGCAATATCTACTTCTACCTCTGCAAGAAAAAGCGCATAGGTATATGCCGGTGTAGGTTCTCCTTCTCCTGTATTGGGATCTAAATCGCAGAGCGTAGGATCTGTGGGATTTGAGTATTGCCCTTCGTACTTAGTCGGAATATTTTCTGCAACCATTTCATCGTATGTTCGATAGGTTCCATCCTGCTTTCCCATAGCTGTCAGCAGCTTATTTGCCGCAATGATACTTGCTTTACCGTTCATGTAGTGGGAACGGCTGCTGGCCGAACTCCCACTGTCCGGGCAAAATTTATTATCATTTTGAATCAGATTTATTTGATCCGGAGTCAACCCCAGCGGTTTTAATGCCTGCAAAGTTACCTGAAGAGACCCTACATCTCCACCCTGCCCCTGATCTTGCCATGTATCATATTTTGTAATGGTATTATCCTTATTTAGTTCAATTGCAACTGTACACTGATCGGCAGTTCCTTCTGTGACATTGTAACCTCCCCATGCAATTCCCACACCCCTTCTTTTTTCCGGTGTGTCATTTGCTTTCGCATCAGCAACTGCTTTTTTATATATTGGACGTAATTTATCCATCATTTCTTTCATGGGATAATCTCGGAAAGGTCGGCGATTAAGATTTATATCTCCTGGTTTCGCAAGGTTCATATAGCGAAATTCGAATGGGTCCATCCCTATTTTTTCTGCCATCATATCCATCATGGATTCTGAATGAGTATACGCCTGAGGTGATCCGTATCCTCGATATGCACAGCCAAAAGCATGATTTGTATTTGCAACTCTTGCCAAGCCGGCCACATTGGGAATAAAATATGGAAAATATGTGAATCGTGCAATTCTGGTAGTAAGATCGTCTCCCAACCCCTCATAGGCTCCATGGTCTAAGCCGGTATCAAATTCTGCAGCAATGATTTTGCCACTTTTGTCACATGCAAGTCTGCCGTTTGAATAGGAGGGCGCACGCTTTCCGCTGAAAGCCATGAATTCTTGATATGAAAAAGAAAGTGCAATGGGTCTGTCACATGCTACTGCCGCAATTGCTGCCAATGAAAAGCTTGGAGAAGAAGTCCCCCACCCGAAGCTGCCGCCTGTAGGATTTTCGATTACTCTTACTTTCTCAATAGGAACACCGGTAGCTTCTGCAATTTCAGTGGCATTAAAGTATACGGTCATAGCTTTACAATGAACAGTCAACATGCCGTCATCACCCCAATATGCCTGGATCGTATCTCCTTCAATTGACATATGTGGCTCCCTTTGTGAATAGAAGCTTCCTTTAACAACATAATCGGCCTCGTCAAACAATTCTTGAATGTCTTCTTCACCTTTAATGACAGGCTGTAACGCAAATATATTCGGTGTATCATCGTGGACACGCATCGCATCCGGCACAACTGCATCAAGATAGTTTAAATATTCCGGAAGCTGTTCAATTTCCACCTTCACCTTAGCTGCAGCTGCCCTTGCGTTTTCCTTTGTGTCGGCTGCAACCATGGCGACCACATCTCCGTAGTTAAAAATTTTATCCTCCGTCAAGAGGACGTGTGTCGGTTGCAAAGCCGTACAGCGTGGAATGAATTGAAACATATTTAAACGATTAGATCCTTTAACATCTTTATGTGTGATGATTTTATAGACACCCGACATCTTTTCCGCTTCTGAAAAATCTACTTTTTTTATTTTAGCATGATGTGCGATTCTGGGTTGTACAAGTGCCACATGAAGCGTCCCTGAAGGCATCTTCATTTCTATATCATCACCATAGTCCGTTAACCCTGTTACCTTTCCAATAGCTGACGGACGAACAAGAGATTTTCCATAATATTCTTTATCTTCAGGAACATTAATCATAATCTTTTCAATGCTGCATTCTCCGCGAACAACTTTTGCAGCCGCCATTACAGCATCTACGATTTGTTTATAGCCTGTACATCGGCACACATTTCGATGTTTTTGAAACCAATCCCGCACTTCTTCCCTGGTAGGATTATTATTTTCTTGAAGTAGCCCATACGCCGAAACTATAAATCCGGGCACACAGAACCCGCATTGAACTGCCCCATAGTGCATCCACGCCACTTGAAGGGGATGAAGATGCTGTGGTGTACCTATCCCTTCAATTGTGGTAACGGTGCTATATTCTTCAATTGTACCAATCTTTTTTGTACAAGAACGAATAACTTTACCATTTAAAATAACCGAACAAGATCCGCACACTCCGGTACCGCACCCAATCTTAACGCCGGTCAAACCAATTCTGCGTAATACATCCGATAACTTATCATTTGCCGGATCACAAATAAACATTCTCTCAACACCGTTGATGTTGAGCGTCATTTTTCTAAATTTCATGATTTCTACCTCCTAAAGGAATATAATTGACTATAACTCTAATTATTCAAATTATTTCAAACACAGTCTTTTATCTTCTCCCTTCGTAGGTAATTAGCATAATCTATAATAAAAAAATCTGACCCCCGGAAAGGTCAGATTGAATATTACAAAAAAATCTACTGATCATTCATTCCTTTCCAATACGGGAGGCTTATTCGTTTCCAAATAAACCCTATCGGTTTGCTGCCATAGCATCTCAGCGTATACCACAGGCCCACAAACTCGGAATTTTTATTAAATTATATAATTTTTTCCTTCTTTTTTAAATACATTTAAGATTATAATTGTTTTTCTTTAAGTCAAATTTAAGTCAATAGTAAAATTATTCATTTGAATTTCTACAAAGAAACTCCTCGCAATATTTGAGTATTATTATGCAAAATAAATGCCAGAACTCTGTTTGTTCAAATTTCAATTATATAATAAATATAAATTGATTTAAAATTTTCAAAATTGAGATTTTTTATCTTATTTCTCTCATATCCTATAATTTTTTTAATTTTATATTTGCTTGTAAAGCAAGTTATTTAAGCTTTTTTCCATTGCTTCCAACTTAAATATGATGGTTTGTGTCTGATTCAGGTTTAAGTTCATCAGTGCTTTTACCGACTCTTCCAAAGTCGTGATTTTTGCTTCCAAATTTGATACTTTTTCATCCTGTTCCATTATTGATTCCTCCTTTGTTTTTTATATATCAAAAAAAATAAGTCCAGTCAAATTTCAAATAATCTGCTATTCTTTTAGCCGTTTCTACAGAAGGTCTTCTTATTCCTCTCTCTATCTGGGTATAGTAAGCTCTGGAAATACCCGTGGCATCTGCAACCTGCTTTTGTGTTTTACGGCTTTCTCGTCTTATTCTATTTAACCATCTTCTCACTTGCTCACCCCCTCGCAACACAAAAGCAAAGATATGTATTTTTTACATATATTGTAAAATACTATTTATATTTTAGTGTAGCACAATGTGACTGTCAATATATTTTTGCAACTTTTTGGAGAAAATATTGTATGTAGCAATTTGCCACAGTATAATTTTCCCAAGAGGTGTTGAAATGCTTGGTAAAAAACTTAAGAAGTTAAGAACAGAAAAAGACCTGACTCAAAAAGAAATCGCAGATATTTTAGGAATTCCCCGGGGAACTTATGCACATTATGAGATCAACAAAAGAACTCCGGATTATGATCTGCTTAAAGAAACCGCTCAATATTTTCGTGTTTCTTTAGACTATTTGTTAGATCGGACAGATCAACGGAACGGCACCTTCATTGAAAATCCAGAAAAAGATATCAGAATTTATATTCAAGATTTATTGGATAAATTAGAAAATAAAGATTTAGTATTAGAGGGAACACCTGCTTCTCCGGAAGCTATTGAAACCCTTATAGATGCTATCCTGTTCGGCTATGAACAGGCAAAGAAAAGAAACCGATATAATGATTAATCTTCCCAGCCTTTATTTTATTTGCACTTATATTTATATTTATATTTGCACTCACGCTTGTACTTACACTGAACAACTACTTCTAACTCTAAATTATTATTGTAAATGTTTTTATGATATGTTTTCAAAGCCTCATCCAGTTGTTTACTGATTCTTAATACCTCTACGTCATTCAATGGAACTCCGTTTTTTATTTTCTTGTTGAGCTTTGCTCTCAGAACGCATATCTGAAACAATGATTCGTATAAATTATCCACTGTCCTACCCCCTGTATTTTTTAGGATTTCTCAGATATTCCTCTATTGATTTAGAATCTTTTGGATAGCTTAACAAATATCCTTGTATCATATTACATTTGTTCCTTTTGAGAAAATTTAATTGACCAATGGTTTCTACTCCTTCTGCAATGAGTTCCAGACTTAGACTTTCTGCCATAGAAATGATTGTTTTAACGATTTTTCGCATATTACCATTCTCACAAACGCTCCCGATAAATGATTTATCTATTTTTAAATTAGTTATTTTCATATTAATAAGCTGAGACAGTGAGGAATATCCGGTGCCAAAATCGTCGATTGCGATTCTAATTCCTATGCGGCTCAGTTCTTCTATGGTTTTTGATATAGCCCCATAATTTCTTGTGAAAATGGTTTCGGTAATTTCCATCTGCAGATACCTTGGCTCTAATCCTGTTTCTTCCAGTATTTTTTTTATAAATTTACAGAAGCCCGGATGTTCCAGTTGTAATATGGAAACATTCACCGAAATATAAACATGTTTTAAGCCCTGTCGCTGCCATTGCTTATTCTGCCTACAAGCTTTCTCCATAACCCATTCACCAATAGGAATAATCATACCGTTTTTTTCTGCTATGGGGATAAATTTTGATGGTGGAATGATTTTATTATCTCCCGTTTTCCATCTTAATAATGCCTCTATCCCTGAAATGCTTTCCTTTTCCGTATCAAAGATAGGTTGATATTTCAAGAACAACTGTCCTTTCGATAAAGCTTGTCTCAAATTATTTTTTAGATGAAAGGATTCAATTACTTCTTGATTTAACTCCGATTGAAACATGGTTATTTTATGGTTTTGCTTTTCTTTTGCTCTGTACATAGCAATATCTGCATTTCTGATAAGGGTAGTGGAATCAGTACCGTCTTCGGGGTATCTGGCGATTCCTATGCTTGCCGTTACATGCATCTCCTGATTCTCTATTTCATATATACCACTAACGCCTTTTAAAATCCTTGACGTGATATTCATTATCTCAGTATCATTATTGACTTTAGTTAGAAGAATAATAAATTCATCTCCGCCAAATCTGGCAGCAAGATCACTTTCTCTTATTGTTTTCTTAAGTCTTGAAGCAAATTCTATAAGAACAAGATCCCCTGCTAAATGACCAAGATTGTCGTTGATCTCCTTAAAATCATCAATATCTAAAAAAAGAACACCCATTTTACCATGTTTTCCATTCTTACGAAGAAGGTAATTCAGCTTATTGTTAAAATAATCCCTATTATGTAATTCCGTGAGATGATCCTTGCTGGTCAAAATCTCGATTCTCTTATCTTTTTTTCTTGCATCCGTTATGTCACTAATCATACCCACCAAATATTCTAAATGACCATCATTGCCTCTGACTGCAATAATGTTTAACCATTCCTGATATAATTCACCGTTTTTCCTTTTGCTGCAAATTTCGCCCTGCCATTTTCCTTCATTGATAATATGGCTCCACATATTATCATAAAACTCTTGGCTTTGTTTACCGGATTTTAAAATGTTTGTTTTTCTGCCTTCGGCTTCATCGCTTTTGTATCCTGTAATTTCTGTAAAAGCATTATTCACCCATTGAATATTTCCTTCAGAATCTGTAATGACTATACCAACAGTATTGTTTTTAAATACTTCCGAAAATAATTTTTTCCTGCGTTCTTCTTCCTTGATTTTGCTCAGGTCCGAATAAATACAGTAAATCCCGATTTGTTTGCCTTTGAAAGTAATGGGACATCCGATCAGGGAAACGTTTATGAATTTCCCGTCTTTTCTTTTCCTCAAGATTTCTTCCCGAATAAAGTCACCTTTATTGATACTTTCCTGAAAATACTGGGATTCACTATAATACTCTTCACCTGATAATATATCTTTTATATTTTTACCAATTATTTCATTTTTTTTATATAAAAAAATTTCTTCGAAGCTTTTGTTGACATCTAAAATGTTAAGCTCGTTATCTGCCATGGCAATGGCTTCCGGCGAGTTCTCAAATAAATCCTTAAAATAGCTTTCCTGAATCTTAAATTTGTCCATATATATGTTTCTTTCCTTTATATCATGGATTATTGAGAAAAGCATGGTCTTATTCCTAAAAGCTATAGGCCAGCTGTTTACTTCAACATCACGTATTTGACCGTTTGATAATTTATGTTTGAACAGAAAGAAATTTCTTTTTTCCTCTTGTGCCTTTTCCATCTCTATGGATACTTCTTTCTTTGTTAATATATTAATATCCGAAATCTTCTTTTTTTTCATTATTTCCTTTGTATACCCATAGAACCGGCATGCCGAAGGATTTGCTTCTATAATTCTTCCGTCTTCACTA
The DNA here is from genome assembly GCA_964553505.1 of uncultured Eubacteriales bacterium. Classification (GTDB taxonomy): domain Bacteria; phylum Bacillota; class Clostridia; order Peptostreptococcales; family JAAYPU01; genus JAENZQ01. The sequence goes on from CAZKKX010000014.1 coordinate 22,007, forward strand.
TCAATTATCAGCATAGGGATATACCCGTTATTGAAAATGCTCTTATCTCTTTCAAAATCCTCTTCAGGAATCTTATCAACATTTCCTTTCTTGATAATGCCTGCTATTTTTCCGGAATTGCTTTTCACAAATCGCACCTCTGCAATAAACTCTTCTTCAATGGTTTTCAACCGAAAATCGCCTTTCCATTTCCCATGCATTTTAGCAGAACGAAGGCTTTCACGGTATAATTTTTGAGAACTTTTCTCATTTGGTTGTTTCTCAGCGATGAATCGACTGAATCCGGACCCGATGACTTCCTTGTCGGAAGAGACTTTCAGAATGTTTAAAAGATGGTTATTGCAGGCTATAATGATTTCATTTTGAATGATTAGGAGCCCTTCCCTGTCATCGTATACCCTTTTTCCATTTCCTTTTTTCATACTCTCACCCCAATATGCCCTATTGAATAAAACACTAATATCTTCAACCTTATCCATACCATAAATTTACATACAAAATGTAAAATCCAAAATAATTTTTGTAAAAAATTTGTAAAAAAACGTAAAAACCTGAAGAATATTCTTCAGGTTTGAGATTGCAGACAATGCAACTTGACTGGTAACACCGATATATCGAATTAAAAATCAGGCATCCTCCTCCAAATAATGAATCAATTGTTCTCTAAAATCCATAAATGTTTTTTTAAGTTTTTTGCTTGATTGCAGAATGACATCCGTATTGGTTTCTTTAATCGCATGGTTCATCTCCTGAAAAGCTTCATCAATAGCTTTAAATTCAAAACAGGAAACACTGCCTTTAAATTTATGCAAAATCTGCTTTAAGTAAGAATAATCACTTTTCTGAATAGATTCTTCGATTTTTTGCAGAAATTCTTGGTGATAATCATCTGAAATCAGTTCTCTTACTATTTCATTCATCAGCGCCTTATCCCCTTCCAATTTTTCAAGCAACACATCGAGGTTTACAGAACATTTGGATTGTTTTTCTGATTTTAAATGTTTCGACAGAGTATGAAAAACTTCTTTTTTCTTGATGGGCTTGGAAAGATAATCATCCATTCCTGCCTGAAGACAATATTCCCTGTCTTCTTTCATAGCTACTGCTGTTAATGCAATAATTGGTATATGTTCGCCCGACTCTTTTTCATCTTCACGTATTCTCCGAGTAACTTCTATTCCATCCATTTCCGGCATACAAATATCCATCAATATGGCATCAAATCCGGAAATCTTTATCAGGTCCAGAACTTGCTCTCCGTTATTTGCAAAAGTCACTTTGCATTGGTATTTTTTGAACATGTTATCAATAATGATCTGATTGATTTTTTCATCTTCTGCAACCAAAATATTTAAATTTTTAAGAAAAGACCATTCCTCCGAATCATCCCTTCTATTTATAGTTTCTGTTTTTTCTGAAGAAGAATCGAATATCAATTTAAAAGAGAAGGTACTGCCAACACCGTAATCCGAATGGACATATATTTCGCCTCCCATTAAGTTTGCAAGTTTTTGGGATAAAGCAAGGCCTATACCTGTGCCCTTAAATTTTTTGTTTGTTCTGGTATCCAACTGATAAAAGTTCTGAAACAAATTTTTGATATCTTCTTTTTTAATCCCTATTCCGGTATCTCGGATAATGAAGGTCAATTCAATGATATTCGATTTTATGAACTCATTTTTTACCTGAAAATAAATGGTTCCTTTTTCCGTGAATTTAACCGCATTTCCTAATAAATTAAAAAGAATCTGGTTAAGTCTCTCAAAATCCCCATATATCCACTCGGGGATACTCATATCTGTATTTGAAGCGAATTTCAATCCCTTTCCTTCTGCCTGTATTCTGAAGTATTTAATGATTTTACTCAATTGCAGGTTTATGTCAAACCATTCATTATTCAATTCTAATTTCCCATCCTCGATCTTAGAAACATCCAAAACATCATTAATAATGGACAAAAGCCTTTCTGCAGAATAATTTAGCATTTCAGTAAGCTCTTCCTGTTCTTTTGATAACCGTTTTTCTTTAAGCATTTCTATAATACCGATAATGCCGTTCATCGGTGTTCGAATCTCATGACTGATATTAGTTAAAAAATTTGTTTTCAGGCGGTTCGCTTCTTCGGCCTTCTCTTTAGAATCTCTTAATACTGCCTCATACTTTTTTTCTTTGCTGATATCCCGTAAAACAACAACTATGAGGATAATTTCACCATTTTCATCAAATACCGGCTTACTGTATAAATCCAAATAACTATCTCTTAACACGCATTCTTGAGAATGGCCGCATTCTTTACTTATCAGGGCCTGTAGCGTACAATAATATGCCTGTCCGAATTTATTTTGAATTACTTGGTTCCAGCTTGCTCCCTTTATTTTTTTAAAGGGAAGATTAAAATATCTGCATCCGGATTCATTCATCAATTCTATTGTTAGATCCGACTTCAGGACCGAAATCACATCAGGTATGCTATCAATTGTGTTCTTCAATAAGTTTAAATGGTTCTGAACTCTTTTTTTCTGCATTCTTTCTTCTTCTTTAATTTTGCTTAAGTCCGAATAAATACAGTACACACCTATTTTTTCCTTTTTGAAATAAATAGGGCATCCTAATAGAGAAACCTCTATTAACTTGCCATCCTTTCTTTTTCTTAGTGTTTCTTTTCTGATAAACTCCCCTCTGTCGATACATTCTTTAAAATACAAGGATTCATTATAATAATTCTCATCGCACAGCACTTCTTTGATATTGTGTCCAAGAACTTCGTTTTTTCTATATAAAAAAATTTCTTCAAAACTCTTATTAATATTGAGAATATTGAAATCATTATCAACCATTGCAATTGCTTCCGGTGAATTTTCAAACAAATTTTTTAAATAGGTTTCATGAATTTTAAAGTTTTTAATAGATTCAATTTTTTCCTGAATATCATGAATAATAGAAAATAATACTACTCTACCATTCATAATAATAGGACCGCTATAGACTTCTACGTCTCTTATTTTTCCATTTGCCAATCTATGCTTGAATTTAAAATATTTTCTTTCTTCTTTTTTTGCCTTTCCCATTTCCTCTGCAATTTCCGAATAGCTTAATATATTAATATCCGAAATATTTTTCTGGATTATGGTTTCTCTTGAATAACCATAATAATCACAGGCTGCAGGATTACCATCCAATATATTCCCGCTTTCACTTTCTATAAATAGCATAGGTGTATGGGTATTATGAAAAATAGTCTGGTCCCTGTCCTGATTTTCCCGAATCAAAGCTTCTATTTCATACCACTGCTCTATACTATTGGAACTATCCTCGGTGTCATTCTTATGATTCAATACTTCACCTGATTTCACAGCCCTGCGCCCTCCTTTTCCAAATCTGCTCCTATCGGTTCTTTTGTACTATAGTTTTATTTTACTACTTTTTTTAATATTTTCATATTTATTGTTATATTTTGTCTTATAATACGCTTCTATCTGTTACATGCCGTCTGCCATCTGGTATAATATAGAAAATAATGTTTTTGTTGATGTTATAAAGGAGGTCATATGAAACACACTATTTTAATCATCGAGGATGATTCCATTACTGTAAAAATTATGTCCTCGATATTGGAAAAGCACGGTTTTTCTTTTTTAACAGCAACAAAAGGCTCAGACGCTTTATCTCTGTTATCTGATGAGAAAATCAGCGCCATCATTCTGGACTTAAACCTGCCGGATGTAGGCGGTCTTGAAATACTGAAACGTATCAGGAGTAATCCCCATTATGGTTCTACAGCCGTTATCATAGTTACCAATAACGATGATAAGCTGGACACAATTCTTGGATTGGAGATGGGTGCCGATGATTATCTTACAAAACCATTTCATCCCAGAGAACTCATCGCCAGGCTAAATAGTATTCTAAGAAGATCCGCCCCCTTAACAAACCATTCCAACGCTTCCATCATATTTAACGAATTGGAAATAAATTTAGAAAAGAGATCCGTGATAAAAAACAAAGAAACAATTGATTTCACATTTAAAGAATTTGAAATCTTAAAGCTATTAGCTTCCAACCCGGGAAAGATCATTACAAGGGAGATGATTTTGAATAAAATCGGAGGTGAAGAATATACCCCTGAAACCCGAACAGTGGATATGCATATTGCTTCCATCAGGAAAAAAATCGGAGATACTGAAAAACATATCATCGATACCGTCAGTGGTGTAGGATATCGATTCAGGGAATAAAGCTTATTTAAGTAAGAGGTTTGTACAACAATTTTCTATCTTACCATCAGTGGAAAGTCTTAAACTCCCACTGATGGGCTTACTTCATTTGTTCAGTTCCTGAAGCAGTACTTCCGTATTGGCAGAAAAACTAAAGAATACAGGTAATTTATCATCGTTCAGAACCAAGAGAAAGGGTTTTTCCTGATCGGGAAATATAATAAATACTTTATCAATCACTTTAACCCCTTCGTCGGTCAGCCAATAACTTTCTGCTCTTATCTCAGGCTCTAAAGGAACTTTGATAACTTTCCCACTACTTGGTAACGGTTTTGCTTTTTCATATTTTCCTTCTATGCTTTCCAGATATTTTTTTACTTCGTTTTGAATAGTATCATTGGATTGCACCTTTTTTACAACTTCTCCTTTGTTAATATCAAAGATTTCTACATCTTTATACCTATTGATATTTAATGATGTAATAAACGAAATGGTATTGGTGCTGTCAAGTTGACTGGTAATACACATTAACGACTCATATTGATTGGCAAGTTCTATATTTTGATTAAAACTGTAAAGATTTAATCCGAGAGAAATCGCAAAGACAGCTACAATTGAAATTTTCAATAGTCTTTTTCCTTTTTTATTTGTTCCCATATAATCACCCCTTATTCTTTTATGATGAAAAAAAGAATTTTATTACATAAATTAACCAAAATACGGTATTCTTCATACTATGTATTAAGCTAATGATAAATACAACTTATATTCTAATACTATAGGAGGTTTGATTATATGGCTGACGGTTATTTATGGGGAGATAACAGTAGTTTGTTATTCTTTTTCCTGCTACTAGTCATATTATTCTGTAATTGTGGGTTTGGAGGCATTGGCGGTTACGGAGGAAAATGTTAGTATAAATATGAAATGCCTTTTATACACAGATAAAAATTATCTTCTTAATTACAATAAAAATAAGAGAAAAATGTAATATTGCAGGCTTTTGTCTGCAATATTTATTTTCATTAAATATTGTAGAGGTTTTTTATAATAAACGAATATGTTATAATAATTCAGTGATAGCTGATAATAATTTACTTTTAAAAAGAAAAATATAAAATTACGATTAACTTGAAAAAGGTATAAACACTATCCGTTAACATCCAGATATTAGGAGGAAAAATATGGTAGGAAAGCAAGATTTAAAACTTGCAGTATTAATTGATGCCGAAAATGTTCCCCACAGCAACATCAAAGGAATTATGTCCGAATTAGCCAAATACGGCACCCCAACAATTAAACGTATTTATGGTGATTGGACTAAACCGGCAAGTAAAGGATGGAAAAATGTACTTTTGGAGAATGCAATCACGCCTATCCAGCAATACAGCTATACCCGTGGCAAAAATTCATCAGATTCTGCTATGATTATTGATGCAATGGATATATTATATTCAGAAAAAGTAGAAGGGTTTTGTATTATATCAAGTGATAGTGATTTTACAAGGTTGGTAGTTCGCCTTAGAGAAGCCGGTTTAAAAGTATACGGTTTTGGTGAACGAAAAACGCCGCACCCATTTATTGTAGCCTGTGATAAGTTTACATATATTGAAATTATTAATTCGTCGGATAAAGAACCTACAGAAAAAGAAACAAAGGAAAAGTCCAATTCAGCAAAAGGCAACTCAAACTCTAAGGATTCAAAAAATGCAATTATCAATATTGAAAAGGATATTATTAAACTGATTTCAACATCCATAACAGATGTAGCCGATGAAGACGGATGGGCTTTTTTGGCAGATGTGGGGAACCTTATTATCAAAAAGCAGCCTGATTTTGATCCAAGGAACTACGGTTTTCCAAAACTAACGCTACTTATTAAAGCATTAGATTTATTCGATATCGACCAGAGAGACTCCGGAAACAGTAATATCAAGCACATATATGTTAAAAACAAAAAATATTATTAACATATGTGCACCTCCCGTCATAATATGAATTATGCAAAAGGATAATACGGACTTTCGATGTTTGTTTCATTTCCTTCATGCATAAAGCATCGTTCATCCGTTAAAGATTTACTTTAAAACGATCAGGGAGGTTATATTAATGGCTGACGGCGTATATGGCGGCCTCGGAGGAATAGATGACAGCCTGTTGTTCTTCTTCCTGCTGTTGGTTGTATTGTTCTGCAACTGTGGCTTCGGATTCGGAAGATATTAAGAGCCATTAGACTGCATTGTTCCCGATAACATTGACAAAATATTCAAACTTCATAATACCTTAAAGTAAAGGTTACCTCTGTTTTAAAAGATTCAAATAATTTTACAAGAGATCCCTTTGCTATGACAGGTAAAAAATGTTCGCCTCTTCTATGAAGAGGCGTTTTTTAAGTAATATAATATTGGCAATAATGTAATCCACAGTCATTATACAGAAAATTACAAACCAAACATTACCAAGACTAATATCATTTAAAGGTCAATTTGATTCAGCAGTTCTTTAAGCTTTTTCGCCTCGTCTTTGGTGAGAGTAATCCCTTTTGCCATAGTTTCATCGTCTGGCGCCCATTCTCTTATATCATATTTTGGATCACGTCCATTCCAGCTAATACTTCTAAACTCTTTTGTCCAACCTTTTGAAGATTCAGATAGAACACCAAACACTTCTTTCACTTCGTATTTAAAATCGCCCATTTTTCATCACTCCTTTTTATCTTTTAGGCTTCATCTTTAATTATAACATAATTTTTCATAAATTTACATTTTTTTATATTTTTGTATTTCAATTGCTAATCAGATAGTCATGATCAA
>CAZKKX010000015.1:0-18748 GCA_964553505.1 uncultured Eubacteriales bacterium
TTATGTCTTCAAAATCGTCACAATAATATGTCTTAATAATTTGAGCACCCAGTTCTGCTACTATTCTTGTTGCCAGTTTGAAAAAAGATGGCGTTCGTGCCATGTCTTTACCGACAGCTACAACTCCAAGGGTTGGAATACCGTATCGGTTTCCCGCATTAATTGTTTTACATAAATTTTCTAAACTTGATTTTTCTCCTGGTGCTCCGATAAAAGTTTGAACAGCAAAACAAGATGCATTTAATCGAATAGCATCTTCCATATCTACTGCAATAACCTCTTGTGATAAATCATCATCCATCATGGAAGACCCTCCGCTTCCACGAAGTGCGATTCCTTTATTATGGTTTGCGGGAATGGATGTTCTTAAAGCGCCCCGTGTCGCCATAAGAACATCAACATAAGGAATCAATGGTGGCATGGAAATATCAAGCCTTTCAAGTCCTGCCGTAGAACCCATAAAATAGCCATGATCAAATGCCAGCATGACCGTTTTTCCTGTTTCCGGGCGAAAAATTTTAGATAGTCGAGTCTTCATTCCCCAATCAACATCGCTCAGACCTTTGACATGAAACCCACCTGATTTTCCAAAGGGGATATCGGTATAATAGTTTTTTGCAGCACGGTTACCATCTTTATCAGCCATGGTACTCTCTCCTTTCATTGATTAAACAGCCATGGTGTAAAACCATGGCTGTTTAGATTTTACCTTTACTATATCGTCATTAACTAAAAATCAAAATCATCAATATTTTCTATTGTAAAAATTGTTCTTTCAGGCATAAGCACAACGCCTGAATCATCCGCAGTATATGCATTTTCATCCAAGACTGTATTAGGCATAACTTCTACCTCACCAACACCAGGAATATCAATCATATCACCAACAACAAAAGTATTCCCTGCAGCAAGCCAATAACCAAGGTATGCACCCATAGCACCCTGAACTTTGCAATCCCAAAGACCGAAAGCATTTACAGTTCCATTTTTAACAAAATTTCTCATACCATTTGGTGTTGCAAAACCTGTTATGATAACATCCTCACCGGAAAGATCAAGATTTTCAGCTGCCTGAGCCTGCCCGGGCAAAGCCGTAGAGTCATTACAGATAATAGCATCGATATCAGGATATGTTTGTAGAATCGATTCTCCTATGGAGACTGCTTTCTCTGCGTCCTGATTGCTGTAATAGTTGTCTGGAAATACATTAACCCATCCAGGGTAAGCTTCTTTTATGTATTTCTCACCATATACTTGCCAAGAATTTTGGTCGGTTACTGTAGGTGAAGAATAATGCCAAGCATATTGAGCACTTTCCTTTTGTTCATCAGTCATTTGCATTGCAACCATTTCGACTAGCATCTCTCCAAGTTGTTCCGGCGTTCCTTGAGCTACATGAAGGGATCTCATGTCATTCTGAACGTCTGAATCCCAACAAACAATTTTAACGCCGGCTTCTTTTGCGGCCTCCAATGCGTTATTCAGACCATCCGGTGTTAAAGCAGAGATTGCCAGCGCGCTCACACCCTGCTGTACAGCAGAATTGATAACCTGTACCTGATTTGCCACAGCAGCTTCCGGGCTGCCGGTATAGATGCAGTCAAATCCTACTTGTGCGGCAATATCCTGAGCACCCAAATTTGCAGATTCGAAGAAAGAATTTCCGGTCAATTTAGGGATAAAAGCTACGGTGATATCGGAGGGTCCGGATGCTTCTTCCTCTTCCGTACTTGTAGCACCACCACCACATCCTATTAGTGCAAACACCATAGTGACTGTAAGAAGTACAACTAAAAATTTACGCATATCTTTTCTCCTTTCAAACTCCTCTTAATCTTTATTCAACACTATCGAATTTGATAGTATTAATAACTAATAAGTTATTGACTTTCGCCTTAATTGTTCATTTTTTTGACAAATAACTTGGGAAACTTCATGAAGCTCATTGTGCCACGAATAGCTACGACTATAACCAACAGCATTCCTACCGGTATATCCAAATACTGTGTAGTTAACCCTGACATTTGCAGTCCAAATCTTAAAATACCAATAACAATTGCTGCCAATGCCGTACCGATAATACTGCCTTTTCCTCCTGTAATTGCCGTGCCTCCCAATACTACAGCGGTAATAATCGGCATGGTCAATTCATTACCGAAATCTGCACGACTTGATCCAAGATAACTTGTCAGTATAACACCGGCCACCGATGCCGCAAATCCTGACAACATATAAGTGGACATTTTAATGAATCTGTGATTGATTCCCGAATAATCCGCAGCGTTAGGGTTAACGCCAACTAGGAAAACACTTCTGCCATACCGAGTTTTATGTAGCAATACAAACGCCAGTATCGCCATCACTATAAAGATGATAAATGGGTTTGGCAAAATACCCATAAACTTTCCACCTGCAATCATTATAAATTCTCGAGGAAACCCACTGATGCCTTCATAAGCACTTGATACAGAAAGACTCGATAATACAACAGCAAGACCATGGTATAAGAACATACCGCCTAAAGTGACTACCATAGCTTGCACACCAATATAAGCAATAAGAAAACCATTTAATGCGCCACACAAAATGCCCGTAAATAGCGAGAGTGCAAGCGCTAACCAAATACTCATTGACATATCCTGCCAAAGAAGCCCCAACACCATGGACGTAAGCCCTACAATAGATCCTCCCGAAATATCAATCCCTCCGGTAATCATGACTATTGTTCCGAAAAGAGCAATAATGCATATGCTTACATAGTCATTTATGCTTCCCAGCAAAACATTTACGCGTAAAAACCGAGGGTTAATTGCTCCAAATATCAGAATCTCTATAATCAGGATTAGCACCAATGCATACTCCCAACGAAGTAATATTTTTTTCCAATTATATGAAGATAATCTATTCATTAGTGGCATCCTCCTGTTCTTCATATGCCTTTTTTGCGCGTAAGTCCTTAGCCGCCAATCGTTCTCTTCTGGCTTTTTCTTTAAGTTGTTGTTGAATCAAAGCATCAAATACAACAATCACTAATAGAAGCACCCCCGTAATGGTATGATCTAAATTAGATGAAAATTTGAGAAATACAAGTATTCGACTTATGGACGACATGATAATAGCGCCAAACATTGCACCAATTACAGATCCCACTCCACCGGCAAGACTGATTCCACCAAGCACACAGGCAGCAATGGCTTTCATTTCATATCCGCTACCTGCTGTCGGCGTTACGAAACCTATTTTACTTGCAAAAACGATTCCCGCAAGTGCGGCAAAAATGCCGCTTAATACAAATGCACTAATACGAATCCAATCAACAGGAATCCCTACCAGGACTGCCCCATTCAAATTATCTCCTACGGCAGAATAATACTTACCGCTACGCCCTCTCTTTAAATAAAAATGTAGTGCAATAACTATAAGAACTGTTATAAGCAAAAATACATTAACTAAGCCAAATAATGAAATTTGACCATAACTTTTGAAATCAGAAGGAAGATTCTCGACCCACTTTCCTTTTGTATAGACATAAACTGACCCTCGGACAATTCCGGTTGTTCCCAATGTCATTATAATTGCAGGGATTCGTAGCTTTGTAACACCCATCCCATTAATTAAACCAACCAATGCACCTATTCCAATCGTTACGGCAAATGCGAAGAACAAAGAGCCTCCATCACGAATAATCGTAGCACTCACCGCTGCAGTCAGTCCCAAAATAGCACCAACCGAAACATCTATATCACCTGTCAAAATAACAAAAGATACTCCAATGGCAAGCAAAATGTAAATAACACTTCCGTTGAATATAAGCACTAAATTACCAATACTTAAAAAGTCACTATTAATGATGCCGGTAACCATAAAGAGAATGGCTAAAAACCCCACCGTAAAAAGCTCTCTCGTATTCGTGAGCAAAAGTAAAAAGCGGTTCATACTGCTACCTCCTGATAAACTCCAAATGATGCAGCCATCAGGTTATCGATGGTGATACTGTCTCCGGTAAATGTATTATTAATACGACCCTGATACATGATTGCTACCCGATCAGCCAGTTCAACGATTTCTTCAACATCCGATGATATAACCAATACACCTACGCCTTCTTCTTTTAATTGATTAATTATGCGATAAACATCGCCCCGTGCTCCGGCATCAATCCCTCTGGTGGGTTCATCCATTATTACAACTTTTGGCTCCGCTGCTAACGTTTTGGCCAACACTACCTTCTGTTGATTCCCCCCTGATAAAGAGGATGCAATCTGGTCTTTTCCAGTTACTTTGATTCTAAAGTTATCGATATATTTGTCCGTAATTCCGTTAGCCCTTTTTAGATTCAAGAATAATTTACTTAGATTTTGTAATATCCCAGAAGTAACGTTGACTTCCACATCAGACATGGAATAAATTCCATTTAGATGACGATCTTCCGGAACATAGTTTAATCCTTTATTTATTATCTGTTTAGTTGATTTTCCCGTAATATCCTCGCCATCAACCAATACCTGTCCACATTTAATTTTATCTTTCCCGAAAATTGAAATTGCCAACTCCGTTCTGCCAGCACCAACAACACCAGCCAACGCCATGATTTCTCCAGGATAAACTTTCAAATCAATATTAGCAAAGCCATAGCCACACAGTCCTTTAATTTCAAGCACCGGCGCTTTTTCACAAGTATATTCGACACATTTTTTCTCTTTCTTTTCTGCTCTTATATAATTTGGAGGGAGAAGCCCTTCAATCAGCATCTCCTGTGTAAATTCTTTTACAGCTCCGCCGATTGCGATCTGTCCATCACGCAATATAACAACTCTTGTTGCTATTTCAAAGACCTCAGTCAAGCGATGCGTAATATATATTATGCTAATCCCTTTTTTATGTAAATCATGGATGGTACGAAAAAGAGATTGGATTTCGTTGAAGGTAAGTGCAGATGTCGGCTCATCCAATATTAGTATTCCAGAGTTGCGAAGCAGACCACGAAGTATTTCAACCAATTGCTGCTCTGCAATGGAAAGGCTTTCCGCTTTTCGATCTAACTTCACATCCCAGCCAAGGTTCTCGATCAGTGATTTTAAACGAACACGAAGAGAACTTGAATTTTCCTTAAACCCAATAATGATATTTTCTTCTACTGTCATATTCGGAAAAAGAAGAGGTTCTTGCGGAACAAGATAAATGCCACTACCCATAGCAACAGATGGTTTTGATAACACTACTTTCTCTCCTTCAACAAATATTTCTCCAGAATCGGGCTGATAAATCCCCATGAGAATCTTCATAAGAGTGCTCTTCCCTGCACCGTTTCCTCCAACCAATGCAAGAACATCGCCTTTATATACATCCAAGTCAATGCTACGAAGAACCATGTTCGATGCAAATGATTTAGAGATACCTTTGATGGAAACGACCGGCGTTAATGGAACTTGAGTATTCTGCATGACATAAAAACCTCCATTAATAATACATTAGTTCAATTAATGATATTTTGTTTTATATAATTGAATAATATCCGATTTTTATTACGCTGTCAATATCTCTTTTATTATTAATGAATTTCGTGGTACCGCTTAAATTCCTGGAGATTGATAAAATAGTTGACATATATTTTAATAATTATTATAATTTAATTATCGTAACAAATGTTTTATTCAAAAACTTATGTTTTTCAATTTTTTCCACTTTATATTTACAATCTTCAACATGGAGGAGAGTACAAAATGACTTTAGACAATGACCGCGAACTTATGAATAAGGTGGTTTGGTGTTACTATATGGAAGATATGACTCAACAATCCATAGCTAACCATCTAAGCATCTCCAGAATGAGAGTCATCAGACTACTGGAACGTGCACGAACAGAAAAACTGATTCGTTTTACACTACGCGAAGATGCTTTTCAACAAATGGAGGCCCAAAATAAATTAATGGAACACTATGGTCTTCAATATGTTATATTAGTGCCATCAGTGTCTGAAGATATAAACCTGACAGTGGCCAAAGCCGCTGCCATGTACTTAGGGGAACGTATGGGAGATGGTGATTTTATCAATGTCGGATTTGGAGATACCGCAACTAAAACACTTAACAATTTGTATATTCCCGACAACATGTCTATTTCTTTGGTTTCTTTATCCGGAGGAGTTAAACATTACACCATAGCCCCCGGCGTATCTAAAGCAAATCTATATATTGTCCCCGCTCCTTTTATTGCATCAACTCCGGAAGTAGCGGCAGCAATACAAAAAGAACCTTCCGTTAAGGATGTCGTAAATTTGGCAAGCCTTGCTAAATTTACGGTTGTCGGCGTCGGAGGTGTAAGCGAGAATGCAACTGTTGTAAAAGAAGGAAATATGTCAACAACAGATTTGCTAAAACTCCGTGCAGAAAGTGCTGTAGGCGATATACTCGGATACTTTCTAAACAAAGAAGGTCAAGTATTAAAATGTCATGTCCATAGTCGTCTCATAAGCACCGCCCCGGATCGGTTGAAAGAATTCCCAAACGTTATTGCCGTTGCCGGTGGAACCGAAAAAGCAGAAGCAATCGATGCCGTACTAAAAACCGGTTGCATCGATATTCTAATCACAGACGAAGATACAGGAAAAGCCATTCTGGAGCTCCCTACCCCTTCAGGAAATATTTCAAGGTCAAAATAAAGGAGGACTTTTGTAGTGGAAAGTTATTTAATGGCTATTGATGGCGGTACAGGTAGTGTGCGCGCCGTACTTTTTGACACAGAAGGAAACCAAATTTCTGTTGCACAACAGGAATGGATACACAAAGAAGACCCCAAGTATCCCGGCTCAATGGATTTTGATTGGAACCATAACTGGAAACTTGTAACCACTTGCATCAAATCTGTCTTAAAAGATTCAAAGGTAGAACCTTCGTCCATAGCTGCTATTTCAACAACGAGTATGCGGGAAGGTATCGTTTTGTACGATTCGGAAGGAAAAGAAATTTGGGCATGCGCAAATGTCGATGCAAGATCTGGGAATGAAGTTGTACAATTAAAAGAACTTTCTCCAACCATAGAGAAAGAGCTTTATCATCCATCAGGTCAAACATTTGCTCTTGGAGCTCTTCCACGGCTTCTGTGGGTAAAAAAACACCTACCGGATATTTACCGGCAGATTTCAACCCTCACGATGTTTAATGATTGGTTAATAAAAAAATTAACTAATGTCTTTGTTTCAGAACCTTCTAATGGGTGTACCACTGGTATTTATAATTTAAGAGCAAGATCTTGGCTTCCTGAAATTGCTGAAAAATGCGGACTTAAAAGTGATATCTTCCCTGTGGTCGCCGAAAGCGGTACAATTGTTGGTAATGTATCTAAGGAATGCGCAAAAAAAACCGGTCTCACTGCAGGCACTCCCGTGGTTAGTGGCGGTGGAGACGCACAGCTTGGCTGCATCGGAGTTGGCGTTGTAAAACCCAATCAAGGAGCTGTTTTTGGCGGGAGCTTCTGGCAATACGAATTTAATACAAATCAGTTAAAAACCGACCCAAATTGCCGTGTGCGTGTAAATTGTCATGCAGTCCCCGGGATATGGCAATATGAAGCCATTGCCTTCTATCCCGGATTGGTAATGCGTTGGTACCGTGACGCATTTTGTCAGCACCAAAAAAAAATAGCTTCTGAAAATGACCAAGACCCTTATGAACTTCTAAATTTGGAAGCAATGAAAGTTCCTCCCGGCTGCCATGGAATGTTTTCTATATTCTCTGATGTAATGAATTATGTTAATTGGAAACACGCGGCTCCGGCATTTATCAATTTTGGCTTGGATCCCGAAAAATTCAATTGTTATACTTTCTATCGTGCATTAATGGAAAATGCAGCAATGGTAACCCGCGGAAACATGGAATTGGTACAGGAATTAACAGGAGTTCTTCCTAAACACATTGTTTTCGCAAACGGAGCATCGAAAAGCCATTTATGGTGCCAGATTTTATCAGATGTTTTGGGAATACCTGTTAAGGTGCCGAAGGTCAAAGAAGCGACAGCACTTGGTGCAGCTATTTTAGCCGGCGTTGGCGTCGGCATTTATGAAAATATAGTTCAAGGCGCTAACTCAATTGTACAGTTGGACAGGGAATATCAACCCAATCCGGATAATTATAAGCTCTATGAAACCCATTATCGCAATTGGCGAAAAATTTATAAGGAAAATCTTAAATTAAGTGATAAAGGCCTTACGACCCATATGTGGTCTGCACCAGGCATATAAATGAAAGGAGCTCCTATGTATATAATAGACGAAAAAGACATGTCCTATCGCAACGGATCCAGTGGTCCAAAATATTTAATGAAAGGTCCTCGTATGAATTTCGCAATCGTTCAGTTTCCGCCGGGAATTGATTTTAAAAATCACTTGCATAATGTTATGGAAGAAAATTTTTACGTAATGGAAGGAGAAATTGACATCATAGTAGATGGACAAACACATACTCTGAAACCAGGCCATTTCATTCATGTAGAACCTGAGGAAACTCATTATTTAATCAACAATTCCGACAAGGTCTGTAGATTAATTGCAACTTTAGCCCCTTATCAAGAAGGCGATAAAGTCGAATTGGACTGATTATTTAGTTTTTAATTAACAGATATACCGCTTATCTGTTAACGAAGGAGCATGAATTTAGTTCCATTTTGTTAACTGTTTCATTGATAAACCTCATTTATATTAAAGAGGATTCAATTATTTCAAGTTTTAATTGATTTTAATTTAAATCTATTCTCCCCCCTCCTAACTATATAAATATCTATGTTTATGTATTAAAGATTATAGTTAGGAGTTCGCAGCCAAAGTTTAAAGGTTGGAGGTTAAATGGTTAGTGAGAAAGAAATTTAGCTGAAACGCTAAATTTCTGCCTTCAATCTTAAATGCCAACATACGTTTACCGTTCGTTATGCTTCGCCACTTTCTGTTTTCATTTTCACCTGAGTAACAATTTTAGTTTCCTATTGACACCCTTAATTAAATATTGTATGTTATAACTGTACTAATAGTTATAGTACATTACATATAGTTGCAATAATGGTGGAAGGAGGCACACCATGTTTCAGTTAAATCTGAAAAACGGGAAACCTATATATGAACAAATAGTAGATAAATTTAAAGAGCTTATCATTAATGGAATTGTGAAACCTGATGATAAAATTCCTTCTGTTCGGGATTTGGCAAAGCAGCTGACCATAAATCCCAATACTATACAAAAAGCTTATCGCGAATTGGAGTATCAGGGGTATATTTATTCCGTACAAGGGCTGGGCAGTTTTATTTCCCGTCCTGACCAGATCCTGGATGGTAATAAAGTCGAACATCTTAAAAAACAGATCCATAATAACATATACGAATTACTATATATGGGAATTAAACCAGAGGAAATGGAAGGGTATATTAAAAATATCTTCGCATCGTGGAAAGGGGGAAAACATAATGATTAAAATAAGAAACTTGCATAAATCCTTTAATGGATTTCCTGTTCTTTCAGATTTAAATCTGACAATTCAAAAAGGTTCCATATACGGCCTTGTAGGTGCCAATGGTGCTGGAAAGACAACATTGATAAAACATATTGTCGGTGTTTTTAAACAAGACAGCGGCGACATATTGATAAAGGACAATCCCATTTTCGAGGATGTTTCTTTAAAATCAAGTATCGGTTACATAGCAGACGATTTATTTTTCTTCTCTATGTATAATTTGAAAAACATGTCGAGATTTTATAGAAAAATATATCCTAACTGGAATGAGGAAAGATATAAGTTTATGCTTAATCTTTTTAAACTGGATGAGAACAAAAGAATCAGTAAATTCTCAAAAGGAATGCAAAAGCAAGCAGCATTTATTCTGACCATGTCTTGTATGCCGGAAATACTGGTTCTCGACGAACCCATTGACGGCCTTGACCCTCTCATCAGAAAGCGTGTATGGAAAATCATTATCGAAGATGTCTCTGAAAGAAATATAAGTGTACTGGTTTCTTCACACAATCTTAAAGAGCTTGAAGGTATATGTGATTCTATTGGTATTCTAAATGGCGGTCGAATGGTAATTGAAAGAGAGTTGGATGAATTGAAATCAGATATCTCTAAAATTCAAGTTGCCTATGAGTTGGGAACACCCAAAGAATTGTCGGAAAAGTTAGATATCCTTCACCGTGAAAAACGCGGAAGCATTGATCTTTTTATTGTAAAAGGAAACAGAAATAGCATTATTGAAATGCTTCAAAGCGAAAACCCTTTAATCTTAGACGTACTACCGCTTACATTAGAAGAAATCTTTATTTATGAACTTGGGGGTGCTGGCCATGAAATCAAAGACGTCTTATTTTAACTTTAATAAAAATATTTTTATGGAAGACTTGAAACGACTGTGGGTAATACCTGCTTTATATACACTGGTTCTATTTCTCACAAGCATTTCCCCTATCCTGATGGTCTACAATACATTAACGGAGAACGGTTATTACCTGGTAAACAGACTTCTTACCAACGATACTTTTTTCTCTTATTTATTTATAACAACCGCCCCATTGGCTGTTGCCGTGCTGATTTTCAGATATCTGCAGCAAACCAACTCCGCAGCGGTCATGCATGCCTTTCCCTTCACAAGAAAGGAACTATTTACAACCCATTGTATATGCGGGATCATTTTAACCGTATTACCTGTTATTATTACCGGAGGTATACTGCTTCTAATAAAAAAACCCGTATACAACCATGCTGAAATATCGGTAGATATATTCACAGTAGCAGCTATATTAAAATGGGCAGGTCAAACATTATTAATGACCTTATCAGGTTTTTCAATTGCTGTTTTTGCCGGTATTATCACCGGCTCTACTCTACTACATACCATATTCGGTTTTGGTTTTTTGTTTTTGCTTCCCGCCTTAGGAGCATTAGTATTGATTTACTTGGATGAGTTTATTTTTGGATTCAGCTCAAATTGGATGATTAATCAATTTGTAGTTGGTTTATCTCCAATTACCTCAAGACTGGATGGCAATGACTTTTCATCAGGTAATATTGCGTGGTATATTATTTTAACTGTTATACTTTTGACTGTTTCTTATATTCTTTATCTGCACCGTAAGCTTGAACGGTCAACAGACTCCATTGCTTTTAACTTTCTCAAGCCGTTGTTTAAGTACAGTGTCGCATTTTGTGGGATGACCATATTAGGTATGTATCTCATGAAATCCGGTGATAATAAAATGTTTGGCATGTACGTAGGTTTCGTCATCGGTTCTTTGGTTGCGTATATTATTGCAGAAATGATTGTGGAAAAAACCATATGGGTTTTCAGGAACCTGAAAGGCTATTTTATTTACCTGATTATAGCCGCACTTTTTGTAGTATTAATTCAAACAGACATATTGGGATATGAAGGAAGGCTTCCCTCATTAGATAAAGTAGAGGGCATATATTACGGAAATCTTCCCATCGAAAAAAAAGAATGGGATAACCTACATATGCTTTCAGACGACTATAACATTGAGTCTTCATATGAATTTCATCAATCCATAATAGATAATAAAAAATGGCTTGAAAACGATCATGAAGACCAAACCTACTATATCACATTAAATTATTTTCTGGAAAACGGAAAAATTTTTACGCGGCAATATATATTACCATATGAATTCTTTGAACATAATCCCTACATCAAAAAAGTGTATGAATCTGATGAATATATAAAGGCTACTAATTCTATTTTTGATGTTGAAGAAAAAAATTTAAAAGCAATTTCTCTATATTCATACCTTTCGGATAAAACAATTCAGATTATTGATCCGTTGGAAATAAATGAATTATGTCAAGCCTTAAAAGAAGATCTTTTAAACGAAAATTTCAGTGAAATGCTGTCAAGACAGGCACCTAAGGCCCGAGTCGATTTCTTCTGGAAAGAGAACAATATACTTCAAGATAAATACTATCATGCACCGCTACTTAAAAAATCCTATAAAAACACTTTAAACTGGCTTGAGGTTAAAGGCTATATAGATTACATATCCGTCTATCCTGATGAGGTTCAATACATTGCTATTCAAAAACAGGACAAAAATGAATACTTTACTGATAGAAGTACTGTCGGTGGCCCCAACAGCCTGATTGTCCCTGAAGCCTCATCGGATTTAATGGTTATAACAGATGAAGAGACAATACAAAAAGTACTCGATACTTATGAAAACCGATTCCATCATGCCCATAAAGGCTACATGTTGTCCATTGTTTTCAAAAATGACAGAACAGATACCGGCTTTTACCGAAGTGATTCCGCTCCACAGTTTATAGTAGATTATTTTAGGTAAAATTCAAAAATACCTTCTTGCATTACAGCAAGAAGGTGTTTTTTTATTTCCTACTTCTTTATAAAACTTTCTCAACATCATACATTGAATTCAAAACTTGCCAGTTCTGCGGAAAATAGTTTCCTATTGTCCAATAGCTGACGCCCCCCAAATCGTATTCATTGACAAGCCTCAACTTTGCTTCAATACTCCTGGCATCTTCAAACCATACGATGTGCTGTCTTCCATTGTTATCATAATAGTTATAATATGGAGACTGAGCAGTCTGATCATACTGTATAGCAGCCCCAACCTGACCGGCCCTGTTAACTGCAGCAGTATGAGAAAGGGGCTGAGCTGCTGTCCCAGGTTCGTACGGCAGTGTCCAGTCATAGCCATAATTGGGTATGCCCATAAGTATTTTTTGGCTTGGTATCGCAGTTACTGCATAGTCAAGAACTCTGCGAACCTCATTAATAGGCGCTACAGGCAAAGGCGGCCCATAAGTATATCCCCATTCGTATGTCATCAAAATGACATGGTCTGCAAGCTCACCATGAACAGGGTAATCATGGGCTTCATAAAGAAGCCCTTGCAGCGTTGCTGAAATTTTAGGAGCGAGAGCTGTAGTAACGGTGTACCCTAAAGGGCCAAGTTTTTGTTTTGCTCTTCTTAAAAAATCGTTATAAGCTTCTCTATCCTCGGGATATATATATTCAAAATCAATATCCAGTCCGTAATAGTTCTCATTTTGCAATGTTTCAACAATATTATCCAAAAGGGTTTCCCTGACTTGTTCGTTTGTAAGAATAGTACGGGCAAGATCACTGCTGAAGCTTCCGCCTTCTTCAATATTGGTAATAACCATTAAAGGGGCTACATTTGCATTTCTGGCAGCCTCGATCATAGGCTGAGCATTTACATTACTTAAACTTCCGTCAGGTCGTACCTCATAGCTGAATATGCTTAAATAAGTCAGATAGGGCAGTGTTCTCCTTAATGTTTCCATATTAATGTTTGGAAACGCATATCCGTTTACTTCCATAGACCCTATTTTAGAAACAGGAGCAGGAATATTTATTATCTGTCCGGGATAAATCAATCCATTTTGTTCTATCTGAGGATTTGCCTCAAACAAAGCATTCAGGCTTACCCCGTACTCTCTCGCTATTAAGTAAAGAGACTCTCCCCTTTGAACCGTATGCCTTTGAGTACCGCCGGGAACCACCAGTGCCTGCCCCACAACCAATTGGTCGGAATCCTGCAATTCATTGGCTTCAATTATATCTGTCATCGGGACTCCATACTGCTGAGCAATAGCAAATACATTATCTCCCGGTCTCACAACATGTATAATCAAAATAATCACACCTTCTACTTTTTACTCCCAGTATATGAAGGTAGGCACAAACAGGTTCCCAAAGGGACAGGGGGACAAAGGGACAAGGGACAGGGGGACAGGTTCATTGTCCCTATAAACAAAAAACCCAAGACAGCAAAACCTTGGAAAATGATAATCTGACCTACTTCGTTAATTTAACTTTAAAATTTATTGCATAAAACGCAAAAGATCGCTTTTACGCGACCCTTCCCACATAGTTCATTGAGCAATACGCTCTTCTCATTTAACCTATTTGAACTATAACATATTTAAGACCTATCATTTATATATTATCTTTATTTTAACTGCAAGTTGTGCTCATTCTAAGAACCATAAAGTTGCAACATAAATGCGAGAACTCTCCCCCTGGATGATAACATGTTCCAATGTGTTCAAATCCATATTCTTCATAATATTTACTATGGATTGTGCTAAGATATAAGTGAGAAACCTATCCCCTGTCCCTAAATAAAAAGCCCAAGACAGTAAAACCTTGGAAAATGGCGGAGAAGGAGGGATTCGAACCCTCGGCACCCGGAGGGTGCACCGGTTTTCGAGACCGGCTCAATCGGCCACTCTGACACTTCTCCAAATAAAATAAAGAACTATAGATGAATTTATATTCTCAACAAATAACAACATTAAATTTTACTCTCTTCATATGGTTCTGTCAAGTACGGCCAAAATAAAAAACTATCATGAAAAAAGCTTTCCTTTTGTCCCTTTTTAAGGGACAATGAACCTGTCCCCTTGTCCCCTGTCCCCCTTCTTGTCCCCCTGTTCCACAACTTTATCCTGCATTTTTTCCAACAAGTACTTTTTTATTTTTACAAAATATACTATAATTTTACTATAGTAATTAATAAAGGTTGATGATAATGAACTTAAACGGACATATTTTATCGAATAAAAATAATTCAATTGAAAATTTAAGCTTATATGAAAAAGAACTGCAATCCAGGCTCGAGCTAGTTGGTGAAGTAGTTCCTTTTTGTTTTTGGGAGTTTTGCAATATTTCTCAGGAAGTTGTCTTTTTTCCGGGGTCCTGTGATTTTATAAAAGAAACCACAAAAGTAGCCATGGAGGATCTTGATGCTTTGATTGAAAAATATGTCAAGCCGGATGATATCAAAGGGGTCAAGAATTATTTCAGCAGCTTAGGAAAAAGTAAAATAAATAATTCTGTAGAATTCTGCATACTTCTTCCTGAAAATATTCAACGGTACATTTATATAGCAAATTGTGATTTTTCTGATAATGATAATATTAAAATAATCGGCATCCTTTACGACGCCTCCAAATGGAAAAAAAGGCAAATCTCACTTAAAGAAAAACTGAGTTTTGGCAGCACGGTAATGGCAACCATTCCAAACCCCATCTTTTATAAAGACAGCAATCTTGTATATAAATATTGCAATGATTCATTCTGCGAATACCTGGGTAGAGAAAAGAATCAAATTATCGGTCATAATATCTTTCAAATAAGGTCTGAAGATCTGGCAAAAGTGATACATCAGAAGGATCTGCAGCTAATGTCCTCCAAAAAGTCACTTTCTTATCAATTGGAAATCACAGGTAAAGAAGGGTCTATTCATCATGTGGTTTTCAATAAAGCCGTAGTGCTTGACACTGACGGTTCAATCAAAGGCATTGTGGGCGTTGTTAATGATATAACGGAGCAGGTAGAAAAAGAAAGGGAAATCAAACGACTCATTAAATTAAAAGATGCCGTCTTAGAAATCAATAATTCTGTTATGAATATGAAAAATTTAGATAAACTGTTTGATTTTATTCTCAGAAAGGTCCTATCATCCATGGAACATGCAGATTTAGGATGCATATTGCTATTGGAAGATGATGATTGTTTTGCAATAAAAGCTTCTATAGGCTATCTTGAAGAGGAAGTCCAAAGCTTTAAACTCAGTATAGAGGATTCTATTCAATGGAGAATCACAAGCGGAAATATAAAAGAAACCGTGGTTATAAACGATTTGGAAAAGCATAAAGATATTATTTTTCTCAGAAACAAAGCCAGATTAAAAATAAAGTCTTTTATCAGTGCACCTATCATAATAGATGGGAATTTATATGGCTTATTAAATATCGATAGTAGCAGAAATAACGTATTTGATGAGGCAGACTTTGCCATGATGGAGTATTTAAGGGGACAGTTGGTATTTGCAATTAACCAATTTAAGCTGTATGAAAATATAACTTATCTTTCAGAACACGATGTTAATACCGGTTTATACAACAGGGGACACTTTGAAAAATTGTTTAACAATGTCAGAAATCGCGCATTAAAAAATAACGAAACTTTTTCAGTCATAATATTTGACCTTAACGGACTAAAACATGTTAATGATACATACGGTCATCTAACCGGCGATGAATTGATTTTGCATTTTGCTACTACAATGAAAAAATGGATAAAGAACACGGACATCCTTGCAAGATACGGTGGTGACGAATTCATTTCTCTTATTTTTGATTCTGATAGTAACAGTATCATTGGTGATTTGGAAAAACTCAGATCTTTTTTTGAAAACAATCCCATTTATTATGAAAAGCATGCAATCGTCTGTAGCTTCAGCTACGGCATCGCTGAGTTTCCATATCATGGTACAACCTATGATAAACTCATAGAAGTCGCCGATAAAAATATGTACACCTACAAAGGATATATAAAAACCGAAAGCAAAAACAGCTCTCTCAAATCCTATTAAAAAAGTCCATCTGGCAGTTGGTCACTTCTCTGCTGTAAGAAGGCATTTGGGAGGAAATATTTTTTTCCTTGCAAAGCTTTTCAAACAGCTCTTTTAATTTTTTATAATGATTTACGCCACAGGAATATCTGTCTCCAAATCGCTTTTCATATTTTTCTCGCAGTTCTGGAAAAAGCACATCCAATTGGTCATAATAATAAAGACGCTGTCTATCTCTCAATGTCATTCCAAAAGCGGGCACAATGTAGGAAGCACCGTATACGGCCGATTGGTTTACAATGCCTTCAATATTGTCTTCGCTATCTTCAATAAAAGGCAATATCGGCATCATCAGAACACCTGTTTTAATTCCAAGGGTTGAAATGATACCCATTGCTTTCAAACGTTCAGAGGGTAAAGGTGCATCGGGCTCTATCTTTTTCGCTAAATCATCATCGGTCGTAGTCAGTGTAAAAGAAACACATGCATAGACTTGATTAATGCGTTCTAAAACATCTATATCCCGAAGTATCAAATTACTTTTGGTGCAAATATGAATAGGAAATCTGTATTCTGAAATAATTTCCAAGCACCTGCCTGTAAGGTTGTATTCCTTTTCCAGAGGAATATAAGGATCACTCATGGCTCCTGTTCCGATGGTTCCTCTTTTTCTTTTGTTGGAGAGTTCTTTTCTAAGAAGCTCCGGGGCATTAATCTTTATAATAATATCATCAAAATTTTCTATCCTGTAGCACTCACTTCTCGAATCGCAATAAATACAATGATGCTGACAGCCTCTGTAAATATTCATTCCATAATTTACCCCGAACCAGGCAGATGGCTGCTTTATTCTATTTAATATGGTTTTTGCCTGTATTTCTTCAATCATTGCTTCCATCCTCCTAAGCTCAACTCCTATTCTATCAAATATTTTTTCAATATATACAAATTTCTTTATTTTTAAAATGTATATTCCATGTTTTAAGATGTCAAATTCTTTGAATAACCCACCGCATAAAAACAAATAATAAATATAATACTGATGAATAAATATTCCTTCCGTTATCTATTTTTAATTTCTTAAGGTGGTGATTCTTTTGCATACTTTATGGAAAGGCTCCATAAGTTTTGGTTTAGTTAATATCCCCATAAAAATGTTTACCGCAACAGAAGAAAAAGATATACGGTTTAAATATTTGCACAAAGATTGCAATACCCCCATTAAATATGAAAAAGTCTGTCCTACCTGTAATAAAAAAATTACCGAGGGAGATATTGTCCGCGGATTTGAATACGAACCAGGCAGATTCATTATCATAGACAAAACAGATTTTGATTCTCTTAAAACCTCTGTGAACTCTAAATCTATAGAGATCCTTGACTTTGTCAACCTGGATGAAATAGATCCTATTTATTTTGAAAAATCTTATTTTCTGGCACCGCAAGATCATGGAAGTAATGCTTACAGTCTTCTGCGAAAAGTCATGATGGACACTAAAAAAATTGCCATTTCCAAGGTAACCATCAGAAACAAACAATCTTTGGCCGCCTTGAGAATTTTTAATAATGTTCTCCTTATGGAAACCATTTTTTATCCGGATGAAATACGATCAGTCAGTCTTGTTCCAAGTATCCCGGAAGAACCAGAGGTAAATGAAAAAGAACTGGATATTGCCACAAAGCTTGTAGACAATCTTACAGAAACTTTTGACCCTGCAAAATATACGGATGATTACCGGGAAGCTTTAAAGAATCTGATCAATAAAAAAATAGAAGGTCAGGAAATCCAGACGGCTCCCGAAGCGCCCGAAAGAAATGTCATTGATCTTATGGAAGCATTAAAAGCAAGTGTCAATGAAACTAAAAAGGCACCTTCAAAGAAAAAGAAAAAGACTTCCGGCAGAAAGAGTGCCGGTTGATGATCAAAGAATTTTTCACCCCCATGGAACCCATACTGAAAAGCGGTATTATTAACCATCCTGATTTTATCCATCAAATTAAATGGGACGGTATTAGAGGTATTCTTTATATTGAAAATTCTAAAGTGAAAATCTTGACAAGAAAAAATATAGATATTACTTCCAAATATCCTGAACTGCAAATGTTAAAAAAAAATTTCAAAGGGCGAAATGGTATCTTAGACGGGGAAATAGTAATTTTTGATGATAAATCCAAACCCGATTTTCAAAAAATACTCTCCCGGCATATGCTGA
Organism: uncultured Eubacteriales bacterium; assembly: GCA_964553505.1. GTDB lineage: Bacteria > Bacillota > Clostridia > Peptostreptococcales > JAAYPU01 > JAENZQ01. The sequence goes on from CAZKKX010000015.1 coordinate 18,612, forward strand.
AGTCCAATTATAAAATCAATCATTTTATGAAAAGCGATCCTGTATCCTACATCGTTTTTGATATATTGTATCTTGACAATCAGGATTTAAGGCAATTTAAGTACTCCGAAAGAAAAACGGTCTTACAGAAGCATTAT
>CAZKKX010000015.1:18848-25622 GCA_964553505.1 uncultured Eubacteriales bacterium
CGAAACAACCATGGTCATTTAAGACATCCTGAAATAATAGGCTTTTCAGATAAAAATCCTGAGGAAGCACTGGGGGAGGAAATAATATGCCGGCAGTAATATTACGTTATGAAAACAAAGAAATAAAGGTTTCAAACCCTGATAAATATCTCTGGCCTGAACTTGAAATCAAAAAAATCGATTATATCCACCATTTAATTAAATTGGCGCCTTTCATATTGAAACATATCAGTAATCGTCCATTAACCGTAATCCGATATCCCAATGGGGTACACGAGCATTCCTTTTACCAGAAACATCTTCCTGATTATTCTCCAAAATGGGTGGATCATATCCGGAAAAATAAAGAAAAATATATCATTCTCAACACCCTTCCTGTTCTTGTATGGTTAGGAAATCAAGCTGCTTTGGAATTTCATGCTACTTTTAATCGTATCGCTCATCCTAATAACCCTGAGGCTATCGTTTTCGATTTGGACCCTTCGGAAGGGCAGAACTTTGAGGATGTTGCCCATGCAGCACTGCTGATAAGAGACACTTTATCTTCTCTTCAAATTACAAGCTTTCCCAAAACATCGGGAGCATCAGGCCTTCAGATTTACATTCCTGTCGGTCACCGGTATACCTATGAACAGGCAAGAAATATTAATGGATTCTTTGGCTCCTATTTCTCTTCAAAGTATCCCCATTTTTTCACCATAGAGCGAACTGTGAACAAACGCGGCAGAAAAATATATTTTGACTATCTTCAGATGTGGAGCAACAAAACAATCATATCTCCTTATTCTCCAAGAGCAGTTGATACTGCAGCTGTATCAACACCCATAACATGGAAGGAATTAGAAAAAGGTTGCCGCCCCGAAGACTTTACACTCTTAAACATTCATTCACGTCTGAAACAAAAAGGCGACCTTTTCAATAATCTCTATATTCCCGAATCGTATCAAAATTTGTCTTTCATTCTGGAAAACATATCCGAATAATGCTATACTGAATCTGGTAAATAAAATTCAAGGTGGGGTAGCTTTATGTTAGTTTCCAGAAATCAACTCCTCTTTGCTTTTTCGGAGAGTTTGGATTATGTTGAATCCATCGTTGGTTCGCACCATTACGATACCGCTTATATCGCTTTAAGTATCCTAAATGAAATGGATCTATCGGACGAATCGGTTCAGGAAATTGTTACGGCCGCAGTTATTCATGATGTCGGTGTATTTTCAAAAAATCTGTATGGACTGCTTAAAAACTATGATTTCGAAGATGAAAGCCGTCATGCGGAAATCGGTTATTCACTTTTAAACAAAATCCATTATTATAGTAACTTTGCCGAAACCATTTTATACCACCACCATCGATATGATCAAAATTTATTTAGTTGCGCTCCCTTGTCAAGTCAGATTGTATTTTTGTCCGACCGGCTTACTTTTCTAATTGAGAAATCACCTGCCGACATTGCTATCCACAAAAAATACATTCTGGATAAAGTCTCCGATGACATGGGAAAAAGGTTTAATCCTGCACTTTTTCCTTTTCTTGAAAGAGCTTTGGAAAAAAACTCCTTTTGGGCAAATTATAAAAATGGTATCTCTAAAGATATTGTGAAAGCTTCTTTTAAATATGACCGGAGGATCACCGATCATGAAGAAATTAAAAATTTTCTTATTTTATTTGGAAAAATCACAGACTATAAGAGCTCTTTCACAGCTGCCCATACTACTGGTGTTTCCAGAATTGCCCGCGAAATCGGAAGATTATACGGGCTGGCACATAATACCATTTCAGAACTTGAAATCGCAGGGTTGGTTCATGATATTGGTAAACTTGCCGTTGATAAAAATCTCCTTGAAAAAAATTCTTCTCTTACAGATGAAGAATTTGAAACAATCAAATCTCATATTTTATATTCTCATAAGATTCTGAGTGATATCAATGGCTTTGAACATATCGCTCAGATCGCCTGCTCACATCACGAGAGAATAGATGGGTCGGGTTATCCGAATCGAAGAACTGGAAAAGATTTATCAACAGAAGAAAAAATTCTCATGACCGCCGATATATTTACAGCTTTATCCGAGAATCGCCCTTATCGACCTGCTATGAAAAAAGATACTGTTATTAAAGTATTAAAAGATATGGAGTTAAAGAAAAAAATATGCGGAAGAATCAACGCTACGGTAATCCATCATATAGACCATTTGTATAACTTAAACACAAAAATTCAAAAACAAGCTTATAAAGAATATCAGGATTTAAATTTTAGCACACAACAATTAGCTTTATAGACGCAAATATATACCATACAGCTATATTTCGTGTTATTTCTTGCATTTAGAGGGAATCCCTGCATTTAAATTTTCCTTATTCTATTGAAGTTCCTGCTGCTTTTGCTTATAATCAGAATAGAATAAAATTCTTGTCTTATTTTTATTTTATGGGTGAAGAAATGAATATAAAAGAAATAGAAAATTATCTTAATAAAATAAGTGCTGTCATTTGCAGCAAAATTGTTTCGGAAAATAATGAAATCAAAGAAATTCATGTGGTTTCTGATGTGGAAAAAAATCCAAAACAATTATCTCGCGATATTCAATCTATTCTGATTTCCAAATTCGATATAAATGTAGATCATAAGATTATAAGTGTTGCACAAATTGAAAGAGAAGATATTCCTAATAACGATTTCAGGCTGAAACTTACCACTATTGAACACTCCACCAATGGGAAAATATTTAATGCAAAAGTAGTTTTGGAAAAAGACGGTGAGTATTTTATCGGAATAAGTTCCGGCCTTCATTCTTCCAGAAACATTCCCAAGCTTTTAACAGCAGCGGTTATAAATGCTGTAGAGAATTTTTACGGTTCTGAAAACATCTTTATACTCGAAGATGTTCTCAAAGTTATTCTTTCTGGCAAAGAAGCTTTTATAACGTTGATTACCACCTTCATAAGCGGTAAAGAAACTTTACTTTCCGGTTCAGCCGCCAATGGAAAAAGTAATGATGAAATGGTTGTAAAATCAGCCTTAGATGCGATAAACAGAATTTTGGTTAAATTATCTCGTGATTATCAGACCGGATAATCTTTTTTCTTGGTTCGCCTATTCATTTATATGATAAACGAACTAATGAACTAATAAGCGAAGCGAATATAGCATGCCTTAATTAGCGGACAGGCAGAGTACTCTATAAAGGGGGCTATATTCAAATGAAGAGATTATTTATTGTTGCAATGAGTTTAATTTCTCTTATTCTTTCAGCAGGTGCTGGATCTACTTGGAGATAGCGATTAGTTAAAATTCCGGTCTGATAACTATATTTTTTTGATTTTCACAGCACTAATATAGTTAAAGTTGTGATTGCCTTGACCTATTATGAGATTTCAGTTAGGGTATAAGAACCTTTGCATAAGTTTACTTGCAATTTGAGGTGAGCCAGATGAATATCCCTAAAAAAGTATTATACTATATACTTATCCTTACTCTTTTTGCCGTCGCCTTAGCTTATTTCATTATGTCTCACTATAGCTTGCCCCGGCTTTCTGCCGTTATTTTTTGGATGGCACTTGCAGCAATTTCAGAATCTCTATTAATTATACTTCCTAACGGCATCGGCCTTTCCGTAAGTTTTGCCACGCACCTTGCCTGTATCATCATCAGCGGTCCTTTCCTCGCTGTTATTGTGGCTGCTTCTTCATATACATTTTGCCTTGTTAAAAAAGAAAAAAAGTTTGCACATATTTTCAACACTCCTTTTTACAAGTCTCTATTCAATATCGCGCAGCTTATTATTTCTGCAGGCATAGCCGGTTTGATATACTTATATACAGGTGGCTCCATAGGAGAATTTTCATTAGTCCCCACACTTTTAGCTGTTTTCTCATATTCTTTCATAAATACACTTTTACTTTCAGAACTTATGACATTGTTGTATAATAAGAAAAATATTCTATCATCCTGGATGAATATTTATAAAGGCGTATTCATCAATATGCTTGCAGTCGGTCTAATTGGTATTATCTTAGCATTGGCTTACATGGGTTATGGTCCTGGTGCCGTTATTTTGTTCTTTGGTCCTCTTTTACTGGCAAGATTTTCATTTAAGTTGTATATTAATATGCGAAGCACTTATTTGGAAACCATTCAAGCTTTCAATAAATTTCTCGAGGCAAAGGACACTTATACCAGCGGTCATGCTTCACGAGTGCAGAAATATGCGGAAATGATTGCACAGGCTGTCAATCTTTCAGAAGAAAAAACCGAACGCATCCGAATCGCTGCTCTGTTGCACGATATTGGCAAAGTAGGAATTAGTGATAATATCTTGAATAAACCTTTTTCCCTTTCTGCCGGTGAATATGCAGAAATTAAAAGACACGCCGTGATTGGAGCAGAGATTATTGAAGGTGTGGATTTTCTCAAGAATATCTCCACTATCATTCTCCAGCACCATGAACGTTATGACGGTAAAGGCTATCCTTTCGGTCTGAAGGAAGACGAAATAAGCCCAGAAGCTGCTATTCTGTCCATTGCCGATGTGTATGATGCTATGACTTCAGAAAGACCTTACAGAAAAGCTTTATCAAAAGAAGAGGCTTTAGTTGAAATAAAAAAGAATGCCGGTACCCAATTACATCCTACTTTTGCAAAACATTTTATAGAACTATTGGAAAAAGAACTTGACAAGGATGTGAAAAACTCATGCTAATTGAAACTGTAAGTGCTTCTTTATTAGCATCTATTTTAAAAAAAGGAAAACTCAGCAACCTGAAAAATATTTATATCAGAGGATGGTACTTTCTGTTGGCAGCCGGAATTCTCCAGGTATTATTACTAAAAATAAGCTTTCTGAAAATCTATTTTTATCCGGTTATGATACTCTCATACCTATCTATACTATTATGCTTGGGGTTAAATTATAAAAGTATTCCTATGCGAATTGTTTTTATCGGTACTTTTCTGAACTTCACAGCCATTGCCCTAAACGATGGTTTAATGCCGGTATCTCTAAAAGGTCTTGAATTTGCCGGTTATGATGTTCTATCTCTGACATCTTCCAGAATCGACACTTTTCATTGTTTGATAACAGAATCTACTCGCTTAAGATTGTTATCAGATATCATTCCTATTCCCGAACCGTACCCTTTTCCTCAAATGCTCAGCATAGGAGATTTTTTTATTATGGCAGGTGTGTTTCTGTTTATCATGGAAGCCGTGAAACCGAAAAACGCAAAGGCATAGCTGCCGACGAAATGTATATACTATATAATAAACTTTTATATGAAGGAGGAATACTTTATGGATCCACGAATAAAAAAGCTTGCAAATGCATTGGTTAATTATTCCTGCTCGGTAAAAAAAGGCGAAAAGGTTCTTGTTTCTTCTACCGGAAGTACTTCCAAAAATCTTGTACGCCAACTTATTAAAGAAATTTACGCTGCAGGCGGCTATCCTTATTATGATATTAAAGACTCATCTATATCACGCGAACTGATTATGGAGTGTAATGAAACCCAACTTCAATTTTTACAAGAATATGAAATGGCTCAAATGAAAGGCATGGATGCCTATATCGCAATCCGTGCATCCGATAATACTGCTGAGCTATCTGATGTCCCTTCGAAAAAGGTTAACTTATATAATAAAAAGTTGCATCCGGTGCTTGAACAAAGAGTTAATCATACAAAATGGGTAGTCTTAAGATATCCTAATAATGCCATGGCACAATTAGCCCACATGAGTTTAGAAGCCTTTGAAAATTTTTATTTTGATGTATGCAATTTAGATTATGCAAAAATGTCAGAAGCAATGGATGCTCTTGTATACCATATGGAAAAAACCCATAAGGTTCATATAATAGGTCCAGGTACAGATTTAACTTTTTCAATTCGAAATATTCCTGTCATAAAATGCGCCGGGGAAAGAAATATTCCGGATGGAGAAGTTTATACAGCTCCTGTAAAAGATTCTGTCAACGGAACACTTTCTTATAATACGCCTTCCGAATATCAAGGCTTTACTTATGAAAAAGTTCGCTTTGAATTTAAAAATGGAAAAATAATAAAAGCAGAATCAAATGATACAAAACGAATCAATGAACTTCTGGATACAGATGCAGGTGCTCGTTATATTGGTGAATTTGCTATCGGCGTCAATCCCTATATCTTAAAACCTATGAAAGATACACTATTTGATGAAAAAATCATGGGAAGTTTCCATTTTACACCAGGTAACTCTTATAAAGATGCTTTTAATGGTAATACATCTGCCGTCCATTGGGACTTAGTCTGTATTCAGACTCCTGAGCATGGTGGTGGTGAAATGTATTTTGATGATGTCCTGATAAGAAAAGACGGTCGTTTCGTTATTCCTGAATTGGAAGGTCTAAATCCGGAAAATCTTAAATAGTATGTTGGAATACCATTACAAAGTTTAAAATGAAAAACTCCGTATAAATAATAGTCTCCATCAAAGAGATTTTGCCTCGTCAGAATCTCTTTTCTCTTTTTCCCTCTTCCCTCTTTTATCCTTTTTGTTCCAAATTTTTATAAAAATACCTGTTGAGAAAGAACATACGTTCGTGGTAATATAAGGTTAGAGGTTAGGGTCAAGGCGCGCCGAAATTGAGCGGCGGAGTGTGCTTTTGCCGCACATGAGTACGCGAAATTGAGGCTGCAACGATGAGATTCGGGGAATTTCTTGACAGACCGCTGAAAAACCCGAAGGTCAAGGCGCGCCGAAATTGAGCGGCGGAGTGTGCTTTTGCCGCACATGAGTAC
>CAZKKX010000015.1:25722-29017 GCA_964553505.1 uncultured Eubacteriales bacterium
GCGAAATTGAGGCTGCAACGATGAGATTCGGGGAATTTCAGCGGTCTAGGAGGTTATTACTGTGATAATATTCCATATAGACGCCAACTCTGCATACCTAAGCTGGGAAGCCGCTTTGCGGCTTGAACAAGGTGCCCGCACAGATCTTCGCAATATTCCTTCCGTCATAGGCGGAGACCCTGAAAAGAGGAGTGGCATCGTACTGGCAAAGTCTATTCCGGCAAAAAAATATGGTGTTAAAACCGGAGAGACTTTGTATGAAGCCAGACAAAAATGCCCTGAATTGACTGTTATTCCTCCTAATTATGATTTGTATCTTAAATGCAGCAATGCTATGTATGAAATGCTTTGCTTATATTCTTCGAAAGTACAAAGGTATTCCATTGATGAATGTTTTCTCGATTATACAGAATCGGAAAAAATATTTGGAAGACCAATAGATGCCGCATTGACTATAAAAGAAAGGATTAAAAGCGAATTAGGTTTCACCGTCAATATCGGTATATCCGCAAATAAACTTTTAGCCAAAATGGCATCTGAGTTTGAAAAGCCGGATAAGATTCATACATTATTTCCTGAAGAAATGGAATTTAAACTCTGGCCCCTTCCTATAGAAGACCTTTTCATGGTTGGAAGAGCTACTTCAAAAAAATTGAGAAAAATCAATATAAATACAATAGGTGAATTAGCGCATACCAATGTACTCTATCTCAAGACTCTGCTGAAAAGCCATGGCATTGTTATATGGAACTATGCCAATGGCATTGATTATTCTCCTGTTCATAATAATGATGAAATTATACAAAAAGGATTAGGAAACAGTACAACTATTCCTTTTGATATAACTAACCGAGAAGAAGCTTATATGTTTCTCTTGGCTTTAACGGAACGCGTTTCTATGAGATTGAGAAGTTTTAATTGCCTTTGCTCTCTAATTTCTGTTTCCATAAAAACCGATAGTTTTATCCGGTATTCCCATCAGGCGAAACTTAATACACCCACGGACTCCACAACAGGAATTTTTAACTCTGTTAAAAAGCTTTTTAATGAAGTATGGAAATGTGAGCCGATCCGCCATCTGGGTATCAGAGTATCGGAATTTATTTCAAAAGATTTTTATCAATTATCTTTTTTTGATTCTACAGAAAATAGTCAAAACCTTGATCGAACAATTGATATGATCCGAAAAAAATATGGCGACCGCTCATTAGTCAGAAGCTGCTTTATTCACAGCAACATTTCTCCTTTTCAGGGCGGTGTCAACGAAGAAGACTATCCTATGATGTCAAGCCTATTATAAGTAATCAGATAATAGATAATATATAACAATTAAGGTAGAAATTTAGCTTAACTTAAATTTCTGACCATAATTATTCATTAACACTTGTGTCTTTGGAGGTGGTTGTATGAAAATTGTCTCAAAACCTGTTGAAATGATTGCATGGTTTAAAGATAAAAAAATTCCTGAACCCTTAAGATTCAGAATTAAATACGATGATGATTCGCATTTAATTATAAAAGTCCATAAAGTTCTGGAAACACGGGAAGAAAAACCTGCCGGCATTCGATCTTATGTCTATCAGTGCCAGAGTATTATCAACGGAATAGAAAAAATTTACGAACTTAAATTTATCATTGAAGACTCTAAATGGATCTTATACAAAATATAGGGGTGCATCAGAAACAATGATGAACTAACATCAAAAGGATATTAGTCTTTTGCATCCTACTTTTTAGATTTTAAATCTAATCACATACGAACATTAAGTTCTTTTAAATTCTCCAAAATAAATCAACTGTTTCTTTACAGTTTTATCAAATTTATAATCTATTTCCTTCAATTTAGCTTTCCTCATAAGTCTCCGAACTTCTGTAGACGAAATCCCTTCGTTAATTGAAATATACTGTCTAATAAAAATTTTTCCGTCAGGTTTAAGTAAATTTAATAAAAAGTTAAGGTATGAAAGTCTTTCGTTCTTGGGGATATAATCCAAAGCAGAATTTATAATGATTTTATCATAAATATTATCCATATTTATTTTTCGAATATCTCCAAGGCAACAATTAATATTCTCATGTTTTCTAAGAACAGTTTTCAAATCTTTCAAAGATAAATCCGATATATCGGAACACGTCAAGTATCCTCCTTTATTCAGTTTTTTGATAACGCGTTTAGATAATGCTCCTTTTCCGCATCCAAATTCTAATATTGCTTCGCTACCATTGATTTTTAAATTTTTTACATATTCTTTATAACTTCGATTCATTGATAAATCAGTCAGTATTCTGCTTAACACTTTCAATAAACTTTCCCTCCGTCTAAGAATCATAAGCAATCTATAACTTTTTCCCTAATTGATACCCTTTCTCCATCAATTCCTTATCCTCTTTTGCATGAACGTGTCCGCTATGAATAATGGTTTGAACTTTAATATGATGGGTCTTCAGGTATTTTTCAATGACATCATAATTGCTTTTATAGTATGTCTTGTCGGAAACACCCTGAGAAAAAACAAGAATGGCTTTTTTATTCGGCGTTAACTTTGAGTTCATCTTAATATCTTTTGTACAATAGTGACGGTCAATAAAGCTCTTAAACAGTCCGCTTACAGTACCCATATAGTTGGGAGATCCTAAAACCAGCACATCCGCCGTTCTTAATTTATCCCAATAATCTTTCAAGTCATCATTTAAGATACAATATACTCCTTTTTCTTTACATACTCTACATGCCTGGCAGCCTTTGTAATTCATTTCATTCAAATCATATGACCGAACAAGATGCCCATTCTCTCGTGCACCTTCGAGGATCTTATCAATAATCGTGTTAGTATTCCCATTTTTCCTGGGGCTTGATTTAATGGCAAGTATTTTCATCATATCTCCTCCTTACCATTGTAATACATATAGAATAGCATATTTTACCTTATTCAGAAAGGGGAAAATTCGTTTGAGTAAAACAAAATCCTTCACTAATCACTATTCACTATTCACTAATCAAGTTGCACTCCAGAATCATTTTCTGCAACTCTTTTATCTTTACAATATTCATATCTTCTATGTCTGCCAATTGATACTGTATGCCCAAATCCTTATACTTATGTACACCCATGGTATGATAGGGCAGTAGTTCAACTTTTTCTATATTATTAAAAGAATACACTTCCCTTTTGAGTTCTTCTATGTGTTTTTCATCATCTGTCCACCCAGGGACTACAACATGCTTAAGCCAGACTTTCTGATTTTTTTTAATGATAGCTTCCTTAAATTTATAATATTCTTCTATCTTTACGCC
>CAZKKX010000016.1:0-28310 GCA_964553505.1 uncultured Eubacteriales bacterium
CCTTCCGGTAAATACCCTTTGTTCTTAAAATCAGTAGCCGCTACATCTCCGTGCCGCTTGCTGAGCTTCTTTCTCTCAGTATTAAGAATATTGGGAAGGTGAACAAATACAGGTGCTTTCCATCCAAAAGCTTCATAAAGATACACATGCTTTGGCGTAGAGATAACCCATTCTTCACCTCTTATGACATGAGTAATACCCATAAGATGATCATCTACGACTACTGCAAAATGGTAAGTTGGGAACCCGTCTGTTTTTATGAGAACCTGATCATCTAAATCCCCGGTATTGACAATAACGTGACCTCTAACAACATCCGTAAAAACAATATCTTTATTCACGGGAAGTTTCAGTCGAATGACGCAGGATTCCCCGGCTTCGGCTCTTTTTCGGGCCTCTTCTAATGAAATGTCTCTGCAACAACCATCATATTTAGGCGTTTCTCCTTTACTGATCTGTTCTTCTCGAACGTGATCCAGTCTTTCTTTTGAACAAAAACAATAGTAAGCATATCCATCATCCAGTAGTTGTCGAATATATTTTTTGTAAATTTCTAATCTTTCTGACTGTATATACGGACCATATTCTCCGGTCTGAGTTATTACGCCTTCTTGCATCATAACCCCTTCGTTATGATCTACCCCGCACCATTTCAATATATTCAACATATTTTCTACTGCCCCGCCTACAAGGCGGCTCTGATCCGTATCTTCAATACGAAGTATGTAACTTCCATTATTTTTCTTTGCAAACAAATAATTATATAATGCTGTCCTTAAACTGCCAATATGAACAAACCCTGTAGGGCTTGGTGCAAATCTTACTCTGACACTCATAATATCCGTTATCCTCCAAATTTTTGCAACTTTAATAGTATTATATAGCATACCCTTAAGGTTGGCAATTAATCAATATGAAAATAGTAAAGGTAAGGTGAGTGAAAGTGGAAATGGAAGTGAAGTGGAAGTAAAATCGTAAGAGGATTCTGCCTGAGGCAAAATCCACCTTAAATCATTAATCTTAAATCTAAAACTTTAAATCTCAATTGATGGTGTATTCCACATACTTCAGCGGGTCCTGAGGTATATCGTTAACTCTTACTTCAAAATGAAGATGCACACCCGTAGCATTACCGGTATTTCCCATTTTAGCAATTACCTTACCCTTTTCAACCACATCACCCTGGCTGACTAAAATCTCATCACAGTGACCATAATACGTTGTTCTGTTATTTCCGTGTGAAATAATGACCAGTAATCCATAGTTTCCTTTCCAACCGGTAAAGGTTACAACCCCTCCATCGGCAGCTACAATAGGTGTTCCTTTATCATTTGCAATATCTATACCTGAATGCATTCTGCCCCATCTTCTTCCAAAAACAGAAGTCAACATACCTCTTGAAGGATTGTCCAAAGCTCCTGTCCCTAAGGATGAAGGAATAGCCTTAGTTCCTAATAATACGATTTGATTCAAAGGTTCTTTTATAACAGCAGTCTCGATGATTTCCGTTGATACGATTTCTCCGTTTTCCCGTGTCACCTGTGAGTTTATTTCTTTTACGCCAAATATACCTTCCTTTTTAATCTGTTCCTCTCCCTCATAAAGGGCTTCTGTCTTTTCATATGTATTTTCAAACATGATTTTTTCGCTGACGACAGCTTTTTCTGTTGTTACAACTGTAATATAAGGTTTTGGTATAACCAGGCTTATACTTTGCCCAATCTGTAATTTATCAGGGTCGATATCCGGATTGGCTGACTCCAAATCTTCAAGAGAAATCTGATGCCTTTCAGCAATTGTCCATAAGCTTTCTCCTCTCCTTATTTGATGTTCTTTCCATTCGGTAGTGCCCGTCAAAATATATCTAAGCGCATCTTCATATGCGAATAATTCATTTGCATGCAAATTCTTTTCTTTTATCTCTACTGCCTCCTTAAAATAAACATCCTGGTATTGACCACCCTCCTTAAGAAAGTGGTTTTTAAGATCATTTATAAGCCGGTCGGCTTTTTCCTTGCTATTTAACGCAACGACATTGTCACCTTCTACCGTCATTACCCAGGACTTTAAAAAGGAGTTCTCAGATTTTGAAAGTTCACGAATAACTTCTTCTTCGTTTAAAGGCTCTATTTCAGAAACTTTTTCTTTCTTAAAGGAAATCATACTATCTTTGACAAAAGCTTCTGTTCCATATTTACGACTCAAATCTTTTTCAACGGAATCCACAATCATATAAACCTGATTCTTTCTATGAACTTGACCCATGCTTTTCCCATTAATACTTACTGTAAATACAGATAAGGTACTGTCTGCCAAAATTATAATCACAGAAACAATTGAGAAACAAATTATAAGCAGAGATATCACTTTGACAAGCTTATAATTTCGTTTAAGTCTTTTCCTCATCATCCTTTTGACTCTTTCGAATATATCGTTCATTTCTTTACCTGCCTTTTATCTCATTAACAACTCATTTTCCATCTAGTTTATTTTATTCTTCTTTTTGAGAAAATTGACAACATTTTCTATCCTATTATTATATACAGATTCTCAAATGTATACTTGGAAATTATTTCCTCACTCATTAATATCACATACGTTAGTCCAGGTCAATTAAATAAAGTCTATTCGACAAAGGAAGTTAAAATCTCCTGAAATTCGCCTTTCTCACAGGAATATTAAAGCCTGTTGTAATAGCATTTACAGGACATGCTTTTTTACAGGCCCCACATCGAATACATTCAGGGCTATTGGGGTCTTCATAAGGGATGCCTCCCATTTTGCATGCATTTAAACAGTTTCCACATTTATTACATGCTTGTTTGTCAATCTTAATATGATAACATGAAATCTTATTAAACAATGCATAAATGGCACCCAGAGGGCACATATACTTGCAAAAAAAACGATAAATCTTTGTTGACAGCAGGACAACAAGCAGTAGTATCCCCAGCTTCCAATTAAATAGAGTGCCTGCTGCAGAGCGCAATGATTCATTGGTATATAGAAGAGGAATACCGGCCTCCAGAGTCCCAACAGGACATATATATTTACAATAGGCAGGATCTCCTACACCCCAGGCATTAGAAAACAAGATAGGGATAAATATAACAAAAACTAAAAGGAAAAGATATTTGAAATATTTCAAAAACCCATACCGATGTGACAAATGTACCTTTCTTAGGGGGATTTTATAAATCCATTCCTGAAAAAGCCCGAAAGGGCAAAGCCATCCGCAGACAAATCGACCTAAGAGTGTGCCGATGATCAAAAAAAATCCCAGAAGGTAAAAAGAAATGAAATATTGTGCACTGTTCACCACTGCCTGGAAAGCACCTATGGGACATGATCCCAGCGCTCCGGGGCATGAATAGCAATTAAACCCGGGTACACAAAAAAGTTTGGATTTTCCTTTATATATGGTTCCATTCAAGAACCCTTTATAGTAGCTGTTGGTTAAAACAGCCGTTATAATCTGTACAGTTTTTCTCAGCATATCAACCAATCCCGATACATTCCAGACATATATTAATGGCTTTGGTCAGTACCGTATGAACCTCTTGCCTTTTTATTCCTGTTATAACCAACATGCTCCCAAACAAAATCAGAGCAAATTGTAAAGCTCTGTGTTTCATATGACACCTCTTTTTGAATAGAATATACCCACATTCTACTATAAAATCAATATTTTTTTATACTTTTCCCCGAACTTTTCCAATCAATAATAAAATAAGCGAAAAGAAAAAACCCAGAAAATATTGGCATGGACTGCAATGGCTGAAGAAAAAACTATTTCGATATTTTTGTTCCTTTCGGTCATGATTCCAAGGAAAATACCTTGCTTCCAACAGAAGACCGATGTTTCTCTATCTGCAGTTTATACAGACTATAAGCAATAGCACGGGTGGTTTTTTCCGCCATTGTATAGACCATCCCCAAAGAGGCACTTTGAAGCATCAGAATAGGCGAAAAACCTGAAACAGCCACTACTCCTGATATGGCTATATCTCCAATAGAAGGCAGGTTTTTTCCAACACCTCTTCCTGGGCTGATAGACCCATATTTGATACCGATACATCCCACGTAATCCGAGTAGCCTACAGAAGAATCTATTGCAATGATAAGGGTTTTTTCTTCGTTGATTCGTTTAATGGTTTTTTCCAATGTCAATGCGTGAACCGGTTCATAAAGAGTGCCGTATAAATCAAATTCATACAGGGTATATTTTGACAGCAGGTGCCCTGCCAAAGGGCCATAACTATCTCCTGTAGACCTATCCGTACCAATGCATATAACTGCTATTTTATCATAAGATTTGGTTATTTCACCTATCATCTGGTGAATACAGTTGTTTAGCTCAAATTGTGATAAACGATCTTTAGTATTTATGTATATGGATTCGTTAAATAGCTTCATTTTGAATCCCTCCCTCGCATTAATATACTCAAATAAAGGATTGAATATTTATCCAAAGAAAAATTCTCACGGAAGAATTTTTTAAAAATCAAAATCAAGATTTATAAAATCAAGAAATAGCCCCAGATACCATTGATGCTTAAATTCAAAAATGTAACTCTTTTTTATAAAACCTAAGTTATTGATATTTGCTTTTATATATGGTATTATCCTTTCAATTTAAATCTTACCTTTGGAGGAAATAAAATGAGCTTTGAATATGTCCAAAAACTTCCGTCCCCGGAAGAAATGAAAGAACAAATGCCATTAAGCAAAGAGACTGCTGTCCATAAGGCACATATCGATAAAGAAATACAGGAAATCTTTTCAGGTGAAAGCAATCGTTTTGTTGTCGTTATCGGACCATGCTCGGCTGATGATGAGGATGCAGTGGTAGAATATACGGTTAAATTGGCAAAGGTACAGGAAAAAGTAAAAGAAAAACTTCTGCTTATTCCCCGGGTCTATACCAATAAGCCTCGTACTACAGGCGAAGGCTATAAAGGCATGATGCATCAACCTGACCCTCATGAAAAACCCAATATTGTAAAAGGTCTTCAGGCTTTAAGACGGCTACATATCCGCGTTATGGAGGAATCCGGCCTGACAACGGCGGATGAAATGCTGTATCCCACAAATTATCCTTATGTAGAAGACTTGTTGAGCTATATCGCCGTGGGCGCAAGATCCGTTGAAAACCAACAGCATCGGCTGACAGTAAGCGGAATGGATGTACCTGTGGGGATGAAAAATCCTACCAGCGGTGATTTAGTTGTTATGCTAAATTCCATAAAAGCTGCTCAACTCCCTCATACCTTTTTATATAATGGTTTTGAAGTCAATACCACCGGCAATCCTCTGGCACACGCCATGCTCCGTGGAGCCGTCAACCAATACGGAAGAAATATACCCAATTATCATTACGAGGACTTAATCTATATCGCTAAAGTATATCTGGAAGCAGGGCTGAAAAACCCATCTCTTATTGTAGACACCAACCATGCCAATTCCATGAAAAAATTTGAGGAACAGCCGCGTATAGCTATGGAGATAATCAGGAGCATGAATCACTCTGATGCCATCAGAAAAATAGTCAAAGGCTTACTCATAGAAAGTTACCTTGTAGACGGAAGACAGGATACCCAAGCCGTCTACGGAAAATCCATCACGGATGCCTGTCTGGGCTGGAGGAAAAGCGAAAGACTACTGCTGAATATCGCTGATGCAATATAAGTATGAGTATGAGTATGTTAAGTATAAGTAGCTCCTTCGGAGCAGTATGAGTTTAACCCTCTAACTTTCTTAATCACTATTGACTCATAATCTTCCATAATGTATCATATATTTAAACATATGAATAGTTGTTCATATGTTCATTTGAAAGGAGATTATTAATATGCCAAATAAGAATACCTTCATAGAATTATGCGATTTTCCCGTCATACATGAAGAGGTTGTGAATAAAGTCAGAAAAGACATGCCGAAGGAAGAAACTCTGTATGATTTGGCAGAATTATTTAAGGTCTTTGGAGATACGACACGAATTAAAATACTCTATGCTTTATCGGCTTCAGAAATGTGCGTCTGTGATATGGCAGCTCTCCTCAGCATGACACAATCGGCCGTATCTCACCAGCTAAGAGTCTTAAAACAAGCCAGGCTTATTAAGTTCAGAAGGAATGGAAAAGTAGTTTATTATTCTTTAGACGATGAGCATATTCAGCAAATATTCAATCAGGGGTTAGATCATATCAATGAAAAATAGTCATTGGTATTTCCTTTAGAAAGAAGGTGTATCATGCCAAATAGAGGTAAAGATGAGTTTGTACTTGAAGGTCTGAATTGTAGCAATTGCGCTACCAAAATAGAAGAAGAGGCAAGAAAAATCAATGGCGTTTCTTCTTCCGCTCTTAATTTTGTTACAAAAACACTCACCCTTAGAATAGAATCCTCCGATTTGCCACATATCGAAGAAGAATTAAGGAGTATCGTAGAGCGGATTGAGCCCCATGTCATCATCAGGAAAAAACAGGATCAACAAAGTCATAACCATAACATTTCATTAGATAAAGAAAAAGTTATGCTACTGACCATCGGCACATTCATGTTTGTTGCTGCTTTAGTAATGAATTTATCCTATAAAGCCGCTTTTATTTTATATTTATTTAGCTATCTTTTGATTGGAAAAGATATAATAATTAAAGCAGTTAGAAACCTTATAAAAGGTCAGGTCTTTGACGAAAATTTTCTCATGACCATTGCAAGCATCGGCGCATTTGCCATTCAGGAATATCCTGAAAGTGTCGCAGTAATGCTTTTTTATCAAATCGGTGAGTTTTTTCAGGATGCCGCTGTAAATCGATCCCGAAATTCTATCAGTGACCTGATGGATATCCGACCCGACTATGCAAATTTAAAAAGGGATGATATCATCCGAAAGGTATCACCTGATCAGGTGATTGTAGGAGATATCCTGATTATTAAACCAGGAGAAAGAGTTCCTTTGGACGGTCTGGTTATAAAAGGGGAATCCATGCTGGACACTTCTGCTTTAACAGGGGAATCCGTACCGAAAAATGCACGTATTGGCGATGAATTATTATCCGGATTTATTAATATAAATGGTTTGTTGACCCTTAAAGTCACAAAGCCTTTCACAGAGTCCACTGTTACAAAAATATTAGATTTAGTAGAAAATGCAGGCAGTCACAAAGCCCCTACCGAAAATTTCATTACTAAATTTGCACGTTACTATACGCCTTTTGTTGTATTTTCAGCCGCAGCACTTGCATTCATCCCACCTTTGTTGATACCGTCTGAAACTTTTTCGGAATGGGTAAATAGAGCTTTGGTATTCTTAGTTGTATCCTGTCCATGTGCTCTTGTTATCTCAATTCCTTTGGGGTTTTTTGGCGGAATAGGAGGAGCATCCGGAAATGGCATTCTTATAAAAGGAAGCAATTATCTTGAGGCTCTAAATCATGTAAAAACCATTGTATTTGATAAAACAGGTACTTTGACAAAAGGCATTTTTAAGGTAACGGAGGTTGTTCCTGAATCTTTGTTTTCTAAAGATATGCTCCTGGAATATGCTGCTTCTGCAGAGTATTTTTCCAGCCATCCTATTGCGCATTCTATCAAGAAAGCTTATTCCAATCCAATCGATCCCCATAATATTTCCGATTATCAGGAAATATCGGGTCATGGCACAAAAGCCATTGTAAAAGGAAAAACCATCCTTGCAGGGAATCGCAAACTTATGGAAAAGGAGGGTATTACTTTTGATAAAACAGCTGCCAACGGCACCATTGTATACTTGGCCGTTAATGGGGCGTATGCCGGTTTCATCGTTATTGCTGATGAAGTTAAAGAAGACAGCGCCGATAGCATCAAAGCCCTCAGAAAAATGGGAGTCAAAGAAATAATTATGCTCACGGGGGATAGTCAATCGACAGGCGAAAACACCGGCAAACAATTAGGCATCCGTCATATTTATACGGAATTACTTCCTCATGAAAAAATCAAAATGTTAGAAAAAATTGAAAACAATAAAATCCCCGGAAGTAAAGTTATGTTTGTCGGAGATGGTATAAATGACGCTCCTGCATTAGCCCGGGCAGACGTAGGTGTCGCCATGGGCGGACTTGGTTCCGATGCCGCAATAGAAGCTGCCGATGTGGTGTTAATGACAGATGAACCTTCTAAACTAATAAGTGCTATTAAAATTGCCAGGAGAACAAGAACGATTGTATGGCAGAACATATTTTTCGCACTCGGTATAAAGGGACTTGTACTCTTGCTGGGTGCAGGAGGTATTGCTACAATGTGGGAAGCCGTATTTGCCGATGTGGGTGTTGCCATTATGGCAATTCTCAACTCAATGCGGGTTATGAAAACGAAGTGATTCTTATCAATGGATGTTTAAGATTCTCCGATGATGAAAAATGAGGTATAAGTCTTTTTCTATTTGATTAGATAAAATTATGAATTGATAAATACATTTTTTAAATGAATTTGGAAAAAATAATTAAGAATTGAAAAAAAATTGGAGGTGGAATAGTGACCGTAAAAAGTGATCTGCAGAAAGCAATTGCCTCGAGCGAATCTTCCAGAGGAACATATTCCTTGATGGCCGAGTCAACAGAAGATCCTCAAGCAAAACAAATGTATAATATCATGAAAGCAGACATGGACAGACATCTACAGTACCTGAATGACAGATTGAATTATATTACCCAGAATAATACCCTGAATCAGCAATAGCCCCTATCTTCAGATGGAGTTTCTCCCATTAAATACACGAAACTCTGTCTGAAATTATTTTGATGTTTTATCTGTTACATCATTCTGTTCTTCCTCATCGCTATTTCTTGGTTTATCATATAATTGCAAGAATTTTTCGGCAATTTCGGGGTCGAATTGAGTTCCTGAACAACTTTTGATTTCTTCTATAGCTTCCTCATGAGTCATGGCTTTGCTATACACCCGCTCATTGGTCATTACATCATAAGCATCTGCAATGGCAATGATTCTTGAAAAGAGCCCTATTTCTTTTTCTTTTAATCCCTGTGGATAACCGGTTCCATCCCATCTCTCATGATGAGAAAGAATATATTCCGCATATTGCGCCAGCTCCGGAGTGGCTTGTGCAATCCGATAACCGATTTCCGAATGTTTTCTCATTTCAATCCATTCTCTCTCCGAAAGAGGTCCGGGCTTTAATAAAATACTATCGCTTATGGCAATTTTACCAATATCGTGGAGCATGGACAGCAAGCTTAAATCATCCAATTCATTCTCAGTAAGTCCCATCGACCTCCCGATTTCCACGCATAGACCGGCCATTCTTTCCGCATGCTCCTCAGTCTCATTACTCCTTTCAAATAGAGATTTCTTTAAAGAGGAAATAACAGAGCTCCTGAAACTTCTGCTCTCCAAAAGCTTATGCCTATACATCATTTCTTCGGCTGCTTTTATAATATGTTTGAAATCCTCCTGATGATTATGCCGTGTAGCCTGCCCCAATGAAATGCTTGTTTTTATCGTATTATCACTTCTTCTTTGACATTCTTCCTTGATTCTTGAACAAATCTGCTCTGCCTGTTTTTCATCTTGTCCGGGAAGCAATATAATAAATTCATCTCCGCCCCATCGTGCCAGAATATCATTACTGCTGCAGGCATTTTTTAGAATTTTCGATATTCTTTTCAAAACCCGGTCACCTTCGGAATGACCGAAAATATCATTTGTGAATTTTAAACCATTGACATCTCCAATAATAATGGAGCTTGGTAATTCTCCGTCTTTATTAAGCTTTTTTAACTCTTGTTCAAAATAAGTCCTGTTATGCAGCCCGGTCAACATATCATGAAAGCTCATGAAAATGATTTCTTTTTCTCTTTTCTTCTCCTCATCCACATCTCTGAAAACAAGTACAACACCGAGGATTTTTCCTTTCTCATCACGAATAGGTGCCGCTGTATCGGCAATAACCCTCTCAACTCCGCTTTTTGAAATAATAGCCGTATGGTTTGCCAATTCTACAGTTTTTCCTTCCTTTAAAACCTTTTCTACCGGATTTGTGCACCTTAATCTGGTTCTTTCGTTAATAATATGAAATACTTCTGCAAGAGGCTTTCCTGTAGCATCCTTCTGTTTCCAACCTGTTAAAGATTCAGCTACTGGATTCATCAAAGATATGTTTCCATGAGCGTCTGTTGTAATAACACCATCACCTATAGATTGCAAAGTAGTCTTAAGCCTTTCTTTTTCCGAATAAATAATATGTTCATATTTTTTCTGTTGTGTAACATCACTGAAAACAGTTGCAAAATACCCTTTCTGGGGGCAAAATGCAGATATCTTAAAGTGCTTATCCAAGGGCTTATAAAAAACTGTAAAGGTTGTCGCCTTCTCGGATTTGACAACTTTTTCATATTCCTTTAAAAAGGGGGCTTTCTCCAAATGATAGAATTGACTTGCCAAAACTTTTTCTTTAATCTTGTCTTTCATTCCGATATGACGGTAGAATGCCGGATTCACATCAATAATCCAATAGTCTGCGGCATCCCCTTTATCATCAAAAACCATTTTATGAAGAGCCACTCCTTCTTCCATGTTTAGAAAAAGGTTTTGAAGTTTTGCCTCGCTGACACGTAATTTTTCCTCTGCAACGACTTTATCCGTTACATCCCAGTCTGCTCCGTAATACAGGTCACCTTTCCGGATGCTTCGCCATTCTACATAACGATAAGTCCCATTTTTATGCCTTAAACGAACAACATAATCTCTTACCTGTTCAAATCTTTCCAATCTTTGCTGTGCTTTTTCAAACCCCTCTAAATCGTCAGGATGAACTAAATCCTGATAGGTCAACTTCGCAAGTTCTTCACCGGTATATCCAAGAGTCTCTTCCCAAGCTTTATTGACCATCGTAAAGCGTCCCTTTGTATCAGTAATATCAATTAAGTCTGCCGTTAGAGAAAAAAACATATCTGTAATTTCTGTTTGCTTTGTTAATTCCTCCTGAGTCTTTTTTTTCTCTGTAATATCTCTCCATACGGCAAATACAATTCCCTTCTTATCATTTACAGGTACAGGTGAAAGCATGATTTTGAACCAACGCTCCTGGTTATTACCGTCTTTATGCAGCCATTCAAATTCTTTTACCTGATTACAAGCCTCATCTAAATATTGTTTGGATTTATCGATTGAACTTTTCCCGTCAGGTTGAAATTCAGGAGACAGTTCGAAAGGATGTTTGCCCAGTATTTCGTCAAAACTCTTAAGGTTGAGTGAATCCAGCAATGCCTGGTTGCATTTTATGAAAACACCCTCCTCAAGAATTGACATTGGCATATTTGATTTCTCGAACATTATCTGATAAAATTCTTTACTCATAATCTCTCACCCTTTTTAATTCTGGTAGATTATTTACAATTTTATATATTTATCGACATATTTTTGTTTTATTCATTATACCTTTTTTTTACTTTGACGACAACCATCTATGCTGTAACCAAGAACACCTCCTAACCAGATAAATATTCATTTCATATAAACTGAACGTCCATCTAAACCTAAAATTGCCTCAAGAAAAAC
Source organism: uncultured Eubacteriales bacterium (assembly GCA_964553505.1). Lineage (GTDB taxonomy): Bacteria > Bacillota > Clostridia > Peptostreptococcales > JAAYPU01 > JAENZQ01. The sequence goes on from CAZKKX010000016.1 coordinate 11,557, forward strand.
TTCTGAAAGAGTAGGATGGGCATGAATGGTTTTGCTGATATCTTCTGCCTTCAATCTATTCTTTATGCTTACAGCCCCTTCATGTATCAAATCGCTGGCATGGGGACCCACTATATGTACACCCAGCAATTCCTTTGTTTCCGAATGTGCAATGACTTTTACCAGTCCTTCCCCTTCCTGCATGGCAAGTGCCTTTCCATTGGCTCCGAAAAAAAATTTACCTGTTATATATGGTATCTTTTGTGCTATTGCTTGTTCTTCAGTTATCCCTACTCCCGCCGCCTCAGGAAAAGAATAAATACAGGTTGGAATAACTTTGTAATCCATGCAACACTTCGAGCTCATAATAATTTCTGCTACGGCTTTACCTTCCTCTGAAGCAACATGAGCCAACATAGGTCCTCCAATGACATCACCAATGGCAAAGATACCTTTAATATTTGTTTTATAACTGCTATCCACCTTAATGCCATTTTTGTCGTGTATAATACCTGCTGCATCCAGATTCAGTTCATGAGTGTTCATCTTTCTCCCTGTAGAAATCAATACATTTTCTACATCTATGCTCGCTTTGTTTTTACCACTCCTAATCCTTACCCTCAAACCTGAATCTATTTGATTTATCTCTTCTATTTCTACATCTGTATCTATTTTAATGCCCCTTCGCTTAAGACTCATGGATAATCTTTTTGCAATTTCTTTGTCGAATTTAGGCAAAATTGAAGGCATGAGTTCTAAAACAGTAATCCGGGTATCCATTGCGTTATATATTCCGGCAAACTCAATTCCTATTACTCCACCGCCTATAATTGCCAATGATTTTGGTATTTTACTGATTTTTAAAATTTCTTCACTATTTATTACTCCGGGCAAATTAATACCTGGAATATGCGGGTCAAAAGGTATTGAACCTGTAGCAATTAATATGTTTTTTCCTGTAAAATGTCTTTCTTCTTCACCATTTTTTATTATTATGGTTTTAGAATCTTTAAATGAAGCGTTTCCTTTGATTCGCTCAATTTTATAAGACTTAATAAGCTTTTCCATTCCACTTTTCATCTGTGTAATAATTTTTTGTTTTTTTTCTTGCATTTTTTCAAAATCAATCGAATAATCCGACAAACAAATGCCAAATTCCTCTGAAGACTTCATTCCGCTTAATACCCGGACATTTTTATAGAAAAATTTTGTTGGTATGCATCCTCTGTTTAAGCAAGTTCCTCCTATTTCATCTTTCTCAATCAAGGTGACTCGCTCACCTAATTGAGCTGCACGAATAGCCGCACTATAACCGCCCGGACCGCCTCCAATAATCAATAAGCCCGTATTCATTCTGTTTTCCTCCTAACTCTACTTGTTCTTAGCATGCCACTTCAGAACAGGTTTCCGTACTGCTCTAACCTCATCAAGTCTGGCTACGGGGGTGTGATGAGGCGCTTCTTTTAAAAGCTCGGGGGTCTCCTCTGCTTCAGCAGCAATACGCATCAGTATTTCCGCCGCTCCATCTATAGTCTCCAAACTTTCTGTTTCGGTTGGCTCAAACATCATAGCTTCTTTCACTATAAGCGGAAAGTATACCGTTGGAGGATGGATTCCATAATCTATCATTCGTTTGGCAATATCCAAAACGGCTATTCCTTTGTCTTTCTGCTGTTTTCCTGATAAAACAAACTCATGCATACAGGTTCTGTCATAGGAAATTTCGTAATTCTTTTTGAGCTTATGCATCAGATAATTGGCATTTAAGACTGCCGTTTCCGATGCCTGGCGTAATCCTTCAGCACCCATGGTCAGAATATATGCATAAGCTTTTATAATAACTAAAAAATTTCCAAAATATGATTTTACCCGACCTATGGAAAGAGGGCGATCATAATCGCATATGTATTGACCGCCTTTATTTTCTATAAGGGGCACGGGCAAGAATGGTACAAGATCCCTTTTTACGCCAACAGGACCTGAACCGGGCCCACCTCCTCCATGGGGTGTGCTGAAAGTTTTATGAAGATTCAGATGTACGATATCAAACCCCATGTCTCCAGGTCTGGTAATTCCCATAATTGCATTCAGATTGGCACCGTCATAATAAACCAATCCTCCGGAAGAATGAATAGTATCTGTAATCTCACAAATATTTTCTTCAAATAAGCCCAATGTAGACGGATTTGTCAGCATCATACCGGCTATTTCTTCACTCATTAATTTTTGTAGTTCTGAAACATCCACATTTCCCCTGCTATCTGTTTTTACTTCAACAACTTCATATCCTACCATCGCTGCAGAAGCCGGATTTGTTCCATGAGCAGAATCAGGAACAATTATTTTATATCGCTGTCCTTCTCCATGATTCCGGTGATAGGCTTTCATCATCATTAAACCGGTTAATTCACCATGCGCGCCTGCGGCAGGCAGAAGAGATACTCTATCCATGCCTGTGATTTCCGAAAGAAATATATCCATTTTACTAAGCAGTTCCAAACAGCCCTGTACTGCAGAGTCCGGCAAGTTTGGATGCACCGCTGTAAAACCGTCCAGACGGGAAACATCTTCATTGATTTTTGGATTGTACTTCATGGTACAGGAGCCTAAAGGATAAAAACCGGTATCGACACCATAATTGAGTCTGGACAAAGCAGTAAAATGACGAACCATCTCCCCTTCACTGACTTCCGGCAATTCAGGATATGATTCTTTCATGTATTCTTTTGGAATCAAGTCTTCAATGGGTTGGATGGGCACATCACATTCCGGTAATGCATATCCTTTTCTACCTTTTTTGCTTTTTTCAAATATCAATTTTCTGTTCATATGGTTTTCGCCACCTTTTCAGCCAGCTTATCTATTTCGCCTTTGGTTCTTTTTTCCGTAACAGCAACCAGCCAGAAACCTTTTAATTCAGGATAGTCCGTCTCAAGGTCATATCCCCCAATGATGCCTTCCCTCAACAGATTATGATTCAATCGGTCAATAGGAATTTCACTTCTGACGGTAAATTCCTTGAAAAAAGGTTTTGTGAAACCTGGACTGAAACAATTTGTTCCAATCAATTTATTGTAGCCATAGTGTGCTTTTTGCAATGACTGATAAGCTACTTCCCGAAGCCCCTGTTTTCCCATAAGTGTCAGATATGCAGTTGCCGCCAATGCATTAAGCGCTTGATTTGAACAAATATTAGAAGACGCTTTTTCCCTTCGAATATGCTGCTCCCGGGTTTGCATGGTCAAAACAAACCCAATATTACCGTTCTTATCTACAGTCTGGCCCACAATTCTTCCGGGCATTTGTCTCAAATATTTATCCTTTGCAGCAAAAAAACCTATATATGGACCTCCAAAACTTAGAGGATTACCAAGAGCCTGACCTTCTCCCACTACAATATCCGCACCTAGTTTTTCAGGAGATTTAAATAATCCAAGAGAAATAGGATCTACACATATAATTAAAAGTGCATTGTATTTTGCCTTTATTTCCGTCATCCTTTCTATTTCTTCTAAAGATCCAAAAAAATTAGGGTTCTGGACAATAATTGCAGCGGTTTTATTGCTTATCAAACCTTCAAGATCAGATAAATTCGTCGTCCCTTCCTGATAATCTGCCTCAAAAACCTCATAATTTTTAAACCGGGCATAAGTCTTCAAAGTTTTCCGATATTGAGGATTCACCGTACGCATCACAATGACTTCTTCTTTACGGGTAATCTTACAGGACATATTAGCTGCCTCTGCTACGGCAGTAGCTCCGTCATATACGGAGGCATTTGCTACATCCATTCCGGTAAGTTCACAAATCATGGTTTGATATTCAAATATTGCTTGCAGCGTCCCTTGGCTGATTTCAGGTTGATAAGGTGTGTAGGATGTATAAAATTCAGACCTGCCCAGTATATGGTTTACGGAACTGGGAATATAATGATCATAAGCCCCTGCTCCTAAAAAACAAATATATTTTTCGGCGGTAATATTCTTTTCTGCTATCTTCTTCATATAGTGATACAATTCCATTTCTGTAAAAGGACCCGGAAGATTGAGATCACGATCTAATCGAATCCCTTCAGGTATGTTTTTGAAAAGTGTATCCTCAGAATCACAGCCTATTTCTATGAGCATTTTTTTTCTTTCTCTTTCAGTATTGGGTATATATCGACTCATAATCAATCTTCCTCTTCACATAATTTTTCATAGGCTCCAGCATCAAGAAATTCGGTTAGTTCAGATAAATCAGAGGGTTCAATTACAATCATCCAATTCTCATAAGGATCTTTATTGATCTCTTCAGGGTAATCAAGGACTTTATCATTTACTTTCTGCACTGTCCCTGATAAAGGTGCATAAATATCCGATGCTGCTTTGACAGATTCTACCACTCCAAATACATCATCTTTTATAACCTTATCCCCTACTTCCGGTAGTTCAACAAACACTACATCTCCCAATGAATTCTGAGCGTAATCTGTGATCCCTACATATATTAAGTTATCTTCTTTTTTAATCCATTCATGTGCCTTTGTATATTTTAAATCTTTAGGAATATTCATTTTCCTATCTCTCCTTTCAAGTTAAATAGCATTTTTAAAATTATCCTTACTTTTTGTGGTTGTTTCTATAAAAGGGCAGTTTGACAATAACCGCTTCCTTACTTTTTCCTCGAATAAGAACTTCGACTTTTCTCCCCCTCTCAATATATTTATTTTTAAGGAGTGCTAACCCAATACTCTTATCAAGGGAAGGTGAATAACTACCCGAAGTGATAAAACCAATATCCTTGTGATCCACCTGAACCCTGCATCCTTCTCTGGGTATACCTGGGTCTGTCATCTCGATTCCCGTCAGTTTTCTCGTTAACCCTTGTTTTTTCTGTCGAGCAAGCTCTTCTTTTCCGATAAAATAACTTTTATCAAGCTTTACAAACCTTCCCAGTCGAGCTTCCAAGGGGGAAATGTCTTGGCTGATTTCATGCCCATACAAGGGAAGGGCCGCCTCGAGACGGAGCGTATCTCTGGCACCCAGACCGGCCGGCATCAATCCCTCTTGCTTTCCGGACTCCAACAGTTTCTTCCATAATCCCGGTATTTCTTCAGGCGGGGCATAGATTTCAAATCCGTCCTCACCGGTATATCCCGTTCGGGATACCAATACCTTGACACCTCCTAATTCCACATTGTCTTGAAATGTATAAAACTGTAATGCATCCAGGGGTGTCTCCGTCAGTTTTTGCAAAATAGCTTGCGACTCAGGCCCCTGCAAAGCAAGTTGGGCAAATTTATCAGATATATCTTCGATTTCAACTTCTTCCTTACAGTTTTTTAGCATCCATTGAAGGTCTTTCTCAGTATTACCTGCATTAACCACCATCAAATATTTTGTATCATTCGTTCTGTAAACCAGAAGATCATCTATAACGCCGCCATGAGAATAACACATTGGTGTATAGATGATTTGATGATTCTTCATCTTTGAAATATCGTTTGTCACTATTTTCTGTATGTACTTTTCCGCATCCGGTCCTTTTACAATGATTTCACCCATATGGGAAACATCAAACAGCCCTGCTCTGTTTCGAACACTGTTATGTTCGTCCAGGATCCCGGAATACTGTACCGGAAGCATCCAGCCCGCAAAATCAATCATTTTGCTTTTTAACTCCCGATGCACCTGATACAATGGCGTTTTTTTCATTCAATCACTCCTTTCTTTATTCTTTGTATAATCCCACCTGCTTTATGTACAAAAAAATAAATAAAGACAGGGGTCAGCTCATGCTGGCCTCTGTCCTTTAACCTGAGAGATTACCGGTTTATGTCCGGGTACCCCATCGGTGCCGTGACTATTGACACGGACTCTCCAGAGTTCGTCAGGGTCGATCCTTTTGCCTGAGAGTTTCTGCCTTTTTGCTCCTTCGGCGTCCGCTATTGCGAATCTCTCTCGATTCCCTCTTTTCATATTCTTTTGACGAGAGTGTAACACACCACCGGTGCTATGTCAAGAAAACCCAGTTCAGGAAAGTAAAGGGCTATTCATTACATTTCTTTCTGGTATTTATTCATTAAATAGATAGGAAGGATATTATATGAAAGAGAAATTCCTACCGTCAATAAAATCAACCCTAAGGATTCATTGAACAAGTTCATGGTATACGCCGACCCCATTACAAGCCATTGTAGAACATCTTCGGATTTTGCGCTGCTACCAGACCTGCTCCCGATAAAAGTGTAATGATATAAAAAGATGTTTTTTTAAGCATTCTATTCCTCCTCATAAACAAAAATATCTTCAATGGACATATCAAAGTACCGGGCAATTTTAAATGCAAGTATAATAGACGGATTATACCGACCGTTTTCCAGAGAACCTATGGTCTGCCTGGATACTTCCAAAGCTGCTGCCAGTTCTTCTTGTTTGATACTATGCTGTTTTCTTATTTCTTCTAATCTATTTTTCAAAGTGACACCCTTTCACAAATAATGGAAAGTATGCTTTACATTTATAAAAGTAACATATGCCCGTATAAATGTCAAGCTTGCTTTCCATAATACTATTGAATCTATTGGCGTTATGGAATATAATAAGTATAGATATTCATAATTATTCTAAATAATTTAGAAAATACTCCTTGTTTATGAAAGTAGGAATCGCAATGAAAGAAGTGAAAATCTATCAGGTGGATGCATTTACTACTTATCCCCAATGGTGCTTTAGGTGCTTATCTGGTGACGCAAAAAGCGCTGCCTCTTAACAAGGATAACCTCATTATCAAAGTAGAACAGGGTTATGTCATGAATTGGCCCAGTGAAATCATTGTAAAAATTATGCATCAAAGGGGCACTGTAACAAATGTACAAGTCGGTGGTTGTGTGGTAATTATGATAAAAGGATTATTATTCTTGTGATTATTGGAAATAATCAAATTGACACAGAATTAGTATACAAAAAATGAGATAACAAATAAAAATATTTTCAATTATAAAATAATCATAAAAGTATTGTATATAAATAATAAAATAATTGGAGGTTCGATTATGAAATCAAAAAGAATGATAGTTATTGCCATGACGCTTGTATTCTTATTCGGTCTGATTACCACTGCTAACGCTTCATTTACAGACATTGACGATAGCCCCCATCGTGATGCCATCGAAAAAATGACTGAATTAGGTATTTTAGAGGGAGTAGGGAACAATCTTTTTGCTCCGGAAAGGGAACTCAACAGAGCTGCAGCAGCCAAGGTAACAGCGTTCCTCTTAGGCTATACGGAAGAAGATGCTCTGGAAGCTGCCCATTGGGACCCTATGTTTGATGATGTATACGAGACCGATCATGAATGGGCTATAGGCTGGATTAATCTTGTAGCAAGTGAAGGTGTTCTAAAAGGATATCCAGAAGGAGAATACAAACCTGGAAGTGACTTGCAGATGGTTCACTGGGCTGCCATACTGTCGCGTATTTTAGGATATGAGGAAGAAGGACTATCCTGGCCGGATGACTACAATAAATTGGCGGTAGACTTAGCCCTAACTTATGGTTTGGATTATTCCGGAACGACAGTTATGAACCGTGCCCAGATGGCGCAAATGACTACAACTGCCATATATGACGTAGAAATGCCTGGCGGAAGCAAAATAATAGATATAATTGACTTCGAAACAGAAGGCAAAGATCAAGGAATAGCGGAAGAAGAAAGTCAGCAGGAAGAGTTAGAAGAAAATGAAAATGAATATTTGGAAGAAGTGGTCTATGAGAATGTCAGCTTGTCTGTAATGGTAAGTAAATCACTGATTCCTGCAGGTGGAGGACAAACTGTCGTAATAAATACTAATGTAACTCATGATAATAACCTGCCTGCAAAGGGCGTTCCGGTAGGTTTCTTTGCCAGTCAAGATGATACCTTTAGAAAAGAACAATTATCCACAATTGAAAGCATTACAGATACCAATGGCAAGGTTACTGCCACATACACTACCTTATCGGCTGATGATGACAAATATGTATCTATAAAAGCCAATGTGCCGGTTGATGATGACTGGATGGAAGCAAACACATACATATTGGCGTCTGACAAAGGTTCTGTACTGGAAGGCAGAATCATCAATCCTTTTACAGGGGAGCCTCTCTCAAAGGTATCCATTGATATTTGTAATGTAGATAATAATAATATTTATTATATGTTTGAAAACATATCAGATGAAAATGGTAACTACTCTATTCCTGTACTTCCGGGAGAATACCATATAAGGTATTACATAGATTCGGAAGATAAGGCTTATTACAACGATTCTTATACCGGTTCACACCATGAATTTGAAACCGATAAAATGAATATAAGGGTTCAAATGGCAGTCGATCCAAACAACAATTATACCCTGGATACTGAAATGGGTATAGTAAAAGGTGTGGTGAACAATTTAGGATCCCATAGTGAAATATATTTGGTTCGTCACGACGGAATGCATACAACATCAATTGCAAATGTTAAAGAAGACGGCAGCTTCATCATTCCACTAAGAGAAGGAAATTATGAAATTAATGCTGCAGGTGGTCATATAATTAACCCAAATGTTAAAGTAGAAAAAGGAAAAGTAACCGATCTTGGCACTTTCTCAAGATAATGGTCTTCCGCTGCAATTAAAGCCACTGAGAAATACATCCTAATTAACATTAAAATGAATAATAAATGACAAAAAGTATGAAAAATCCTCCAAATAGTGTGACCCAATTAAACAAAAAACACTACCAAGGAGGATTTTCATTTATTATTATATCACTTTTTTCAGAAAATTTTATCTAATCTTAATCTTCTCATTATTTTGCATATATGTTTTTGTAATATCATTGGTTGAAAGGAAATGTAGAAATGAAAATAATTTGGAAAATCAGTAGCAAAATAATGCTTACCGTCATGGTATGTACTTCGATACTTGCAGCTTTGATTGGGATTATCGTTTTAAATCAGAGCAGCAAAACAATAGAAGAGAATACCTATCAAAATTTAGAGTTAACAGCAGAAAAATACGGAAGCATATTCAGCGAATCCACAAGGTCGATAGAAGCTACCGTTAGAGCCTATCAGGCAACTTTCATGTCTACTTTTGATATGGACAGATTTAACAATGAAAAGGAAGCTTATATCAATACTTATCTGAACCAAATATTATTACCTGTCACTAAAGAATATGCTATTCAAGAACAGGATAATTTAAGAGAAATCTATATAGATTTTAATCCGGACCTTTTCCCTGAAATGAAACCAGATGAAAGAATATATGGAGCCTGGTATTTAATTTCCGAAGGTAGAGCGGAAAAACAATTAATGGAGCAGAAGAAGGATTTTTACCCGGAAAACAGCAATATGATTTGGTATTACGATGTTGTTAAGGAAGGAAAAGGCTTATGGAGTGAACCATACACAGATATGTATACCGATGACAAAATCATCTCATATGGGGTTCCTTTAATAATAGACGATCAACTGATTGGAGTTGCAGGTGCCAGCATAGAATTTGAAAGTTTGAAATCTATAATAGAAAAGTTTACTGTGTTTGAAACGGGCTATGCCTTTTTATTGAGCGGTGATTATAACATCATTGCCAGCCCGATAATTGATACAGACCTTTACGCCGTACCTCTTATCAGCCTTAACCGGGAATACAAAGCATTAATGAATGCAATAGAAAACCTTGATCAGAAGTTAGTTATTATTGGTGAGGGCGACGATCAAAGAGTATTAAGCTGGGGAAAAATGACCAATGGTTATGTAGTAGTTATAGAAGTAAAAAATAAAGAAATTTTCAAAGGTCTTAATCGCGTAAGAACAATTGTTGATGGAATGATTTTATTTGGTATTGTCATGTCTGCATTTATTGCCTATTTTCTTGGTATCCATATTGCAAAACCAATAGACCTGCTCCAGAAAAAATCCAATAGGCTTTCATACTTGGATTTAAGAGAAAATAAAAGCTTAAACACCAATAAAAATAATGATTTAAACAAAATAGTATTTGAACTGGAAATTTTCAGAAATGAAGTTCAAAAAACAATTTTAACACTCAGAAATAACTTTGAAAATGAAGAAATATGCATGGCTAAAATGAAATCTGTTTTGAATCGCCTTGAAATTATTCAGGAAAGAACTTTTACCGCCCTGGAGAACGGTAATATAGATGAAAAAATCTTTGATTTTAATAAAGAAGAATTTAAACGATTACTGATTGAAATCAATGATTGGATGGATAAATCCTCCAGAATCAATAATGAAAACAAAAGTATCATAAGCTCCTATAAAACAGATTAACATAATTTTCGTCAGTTAAAGCTAAGATAATAATTTTTAATGAAAGGAGGTCCAATTCTAATTTAATAATTATAAGCAAAGAAAGGAGTATTTTATGGTAGAAAAACTTCAAGCAGAAGTTAAAAATTTCAGCCCAAGGAGATCTCTAACAGCAGTTATCATTATTGTACTGGCCTCTATGGTTTTAACCTCGTTTTTACCCAGCGAACCGGTTGACGGAAGCTTTGGCTTGGCCTCTTGTATACCTGCGTTTTTTCTGGTCATTTACATATTTATTACCAAAAGAATATTGGAAGCCCTTACATTAGCATCTGTAATCGGTTTCTCCATGATCTCTGATGATATTTTAGATACCTTCAGCACTTCATTAACCACTAACTTGATGAATGAGGATACCGTATGGTTGATTATCGTATGTGGTCTCATGGGAGGAATTATTGCATTAATTGAAAAAGCCGGAGGTGCCTTTGCTTTTGGTGAATGGGTTGGTAAACGGGCTAAAACCCGAAAAACAACATTGATTTGGACTTGGGTATTAGGAATATTCATTTTTATTGATGATTATTTAAATTCATTGACCGTAGGTTCATGTATGGCCCCTGTTACTGATCGGCACAAGGTTCCAAGGGAATTTCTCGCTTATGTCGTGGACTCAACTGCAGCCCCCTTATGTGTTATAATCCCAATTACTACTTGGTCTGCATTTTGCGGAAAACTCTTAGAAATCAACGGTTGGGCCCCTGAAGGAGAAGGCTTGACTTATTTTATTAAAACAATTCCTTTTAATTTTTACGCATGGATTGCAGCAATTCTTGTGCCATTGGTTGTTTTAGGAATCGTCCCTATTTTTGGCCCTATGAAAAAAGCGGAAGAACGTGTCGCTAATGGCGGTCCTCTTGCGCCTCCGGGCTCAGAAAAAATTGATATCAAGGCCGGTGAGGATACAACAGAAATACCCGACAATCCAAAACTAATAAACTTTTTCCTTCCCATCCTCGTTCTAATCGGAGCAACTATTTATTTCGATGTTGATATGCAGATGGGAGTATTGTCGACATTAGTTTTTATGTTTGTGTTCTATCTGGCACAGAACATTGTAACGGCAGAAGAATTTGCAGATCTTATATTGGTAGGTATCAGAAATATGATTCTTCCGTTAATGCTGATGGTTCTTGCCTTTGTATTTGGCGATGCCAATGATCAAATCGGGTTTACTTATTATGTCATCAACAGTGCTACCCGCTTTATGACTCCGGAACTTATGCCATTTATTATATTTATTGTTTTGGCATTTACAGAATTTATTACCGGAACTAATTGGGGTATGTATATTATCGCATTACCTATCGTTATCCCGTTAGCAACCATCATTGGTGCCAATATGCCTCTAAGTATTGCTGCCGTTTTATCCGCAGGAGTATTGGGAAGCCACATCTGTTTTTATTCGGATGCAACAATTTTAACCTCTGCTGCTACCGGATGCAACAATTTTAATCATGCACTGACACAGGCCCCATTTGGTATATTTGCCGGTATTATATCTGCTGTTATGTTCTTGATTGCTGGGTTTATTGTTTAAATTGATTTAATTAATCAAACTTACAATCAGGCAACCTTGCATTTTAAAAAAAGAGTTGATTCGACCTTAGAATCAACTCTTTTCCTTTTCATTTGATTTCATGGTAGGATATTGCCGTATCTACATTTATTTTGTACTATAGAATTAAGCATTAATTATAATTCTAAACAGGAGCGTTTTCATGTACCTTTTTTCATTTTTAAGTTATTTAAATGTCTTTAATATATCTATATTTATCTTTTCACTGGTATTTTTTTATCTTTATATTAAGTCCTTGGATAAATATTTGGGATACTGGGGTCTAAGCTGGTTGCTGTATGGAACGGGAATTACTGTTGAATCCTGTTTGATCCAAACAATGCCTTTTTTCTCTGTTTTTTTTCAGCAATTTACTTTTTTATTCAGCTCAATCCTTTTGTTAAAAGGCATATATTCTTTTCTTAATAAAAAAATGCACTGGGCTTGGTTTTCGCCTTTGATATTTACTTTAGCCTTGTTGCCATTAGCTTCGGAAGTTCCAATTTCAAACAATACCGTATTATTGATACCATTAGCCGTTTTATGCAGTGCCATTACCGTCTATACCGGTATCGTGTTCCTGCAAAACTGGCCAATAGAAGGAAAAGAAAAGCTTTTTACCGGCATTATGATTATTGTATGGGGAATTCACAAATCTTATTATTTATACCTGAATCCAAACTTTATTTATTCCCAATATCTTACGGAACTCATATTATTCATTGTACTGGGCATCAGTATGTTCCTGCTTTGTTTGCAAAAAAATCATCAAATGGTTATCAGAAATGAAAAAATATTCAGATTACTGGCTGAAAATTCACCTAATATAATATATCTGTATACTAATAATCCCTCTCCCAGCTATGATTATATAAGTCCTAATGTCACTACTATATTAGGATACTCTCAGGATGATTTTTACAATGACCCTAAGTTTATTAATAAAATTGTGCATCCTGAAGATAGATCTTTATTGGATTTATCTTCAATTCCTAATTTAAATCCTAATTCATGCATTGCTATACGTTACAAAAACAAAGAAGGAAAATATCTCTGGTTTGAAGAATATGCAACTCATATTTATGATTCCAACGATCAGTTATACGGTATTGAAGGATTTTTAAGGGATATTACATCCAGTAAGGAACACATCAAAAAAGCCAAGATAAATGAAAAGGACCGGCAAAGACTGCTTTATTCAATTTCACATGAGCTAAAGACACCTTTGACAGCTATTCGAGGAAATATAGAAACAATCCGGGATAATAAGATACCTCCAGGTGAAAATATTGAAAAATACCTTTCCAATGCTTATAACAAAACACGCCTTTTAGAAAGGTTGGTTAATGATCTTTTCGAGCTATCTCAACTTGAAAGCAATCAATTTTCTTTTAATTTTTCAGTGATAAAATTCAACGAGTTTTTTCCCGATGTATTTGATAAAATCGCACAAGATGTAACAAAAGAAGATTTAGATTTTAAGCTTCATATAGACCATGTTTTGTATAATTGTAAATATGATTTTTTAATGGATATAGAAAGAATAGAGCAAGTCCTATATAATATAATCAACAACAGCATTAAAAATACAAAACCGGGAGATTGCATTTCGGTGACATGTCTTTATTCAAATAACTATTATATAAGTATTAATATAACTGATAATGGTAAAGGTATTTCTAAAAATACCCTTCCCTATATATTTGATATGTTCTATAAAGATCCTGATTCTAAAGTAAGAGGAAGCGGATTGGGGCTTGCCATATCAAAGGAGATATTGTTGAAACACAATGCCACCATTAAGGTTGAAAGCGAACTTGATGTTGGTACGACTTTTACTATTGAGTACCCTTTTCTGAAAGAATAAGGTGATATTATGGAACCAGAAAAAATATTAATAATTGATGATGAAAAAGAAATAATTGATTTCATCTCTGCTTATTTAAAACAAGAAGGGTATCTTGTCTTTTCTGCATCATGCGGAGAAGATGCCCTCAGAATCATTAAAAAAGAAGACATCTCTTTAGTTATTCTGGATATCATGCTTCCGGATATTGAGGGAACAGATTTATGCCTAAATTTACGAAAAGTATCAGATTGTCCGATCATATTTGCCAGCTGCAAGAGCAACGATATTGACAAAGTCATCGCACTGGGAGCAGGCGGAGACGACTATATCACAAAGCCATTCTCCGGCATTGAAATTGTCGCAAGAGTAAAAGCTCATCTGAGAAGAAGCCGAATGTTTGAAGAAAAAAAATCCGAATCAGGTATAATTTCTTACTCAAATATCAGTATCCACCCTGATTCTTATGAAGTAATATGTGATAACAGGCAGATTGTTTTAACCGCAAAAGAGTTTGATATTTTATTACTTCTGATGCGAAATCCCAAAAGAGTTTATAGCGCCAATCAAATTTATGAACTGGTCTGGAAGGAGCATTCTCTTGATGGAGATTTCAGAACCATTATTGTCTATATACGAAATATTAGAAAGAAAATTGAGCCGGATCCTTCACATCCCCAATATATATTGACCGTCAGAGGAGTGGGATATAAGTTCAATTCGAATCCTTAAAGGGACGAAAGGGACGAGGGGACAAGGGACGAGGGGACAGGTCCGTTGTCCCAATGCAAAGAGGGACAACGGACCTGTCCCCTCGTCCCTGTATACTTTCTACAATAATGCAATCCCCTTTTCTAACAAAATTAATCATTTGTTTTAGTCCTGGTCTGTTGGTATTGCTTCCTGTTGCATGATCCCTAAAAATTTGATCTATTCCAAGCTCTTTCATTAAATGCTCTTGGCGAGAGGGATTCTGGCTATCAGAGCTTACCCTAATATATCCAATTTTAATTTTTATCACCTCTTTAAAATGTTTTTATCAAATTATAGAAATGTGATTCACTGAAGTCAAGAATAAAAATGGAACGTACCAAAATGTTATTTCAGGACTTATTGAGACTTATTTTTCTCGTCCCTCTGGCTACGCTTTTTACGAGTTAGCACCTCGTGCCAGTCTTGCCTTATTACGCCCGCAAGAAGGCGAATTTAGATAATAAAAAATAAGCCTTTTTAACGTCAGCGCTTCATGACGGGTATTAAAAAAGCACCTGTTATTTACAATAACTTAGGCGCTTTTATTGGTAAAGCTTATCGACTAAATCAGTAGCTATTTTACCTCTTTCAGTTATAATGATATTTCGTTCTTCAGCATTTTGAACTTCTATTACTTCTTCGTCACCACATAGATCTCTAATTGGATCCACAATATTATTATCAAGCTCTAGTTCTTGATTCTCTACAAGCTCTGAAGTTAGACTAAAAAATTCAGTGTTTTTCAGGACTTCTTTAAGAAAATCAATTTCTTTGCTATTAAATTTAACTTTCATCTCTACTCAATTCCTTTTTTTTTTAGCTTTTGGGATTTATCAGCACTTGTCGGCTATGCTGTTGCTATTTTTCCAGTTTCAGTATTGACAGCAACAGTAGCATATTCTCCGATAAACTGTTGTGTTTTATCTGCCCTAATGTTACCAATCTTTAGTGGTTTAGTCAATGCATCTCTTACATTATCCGCCGCATGCATCTCTTACATTATCCGCCGACAAATTTCTCTGAATGGCCCTTTTACTGAAATGCTTTGATATCTCCGTAACAGTTATACCGTTTACCGAAGCAGTTTCAATTATTTGATTATATTCTTTAATTCTCTTTCCAATTCGTAGAGTCGTTTGAGCTTTTATTCTTTCATAACCAGCAATCAGCTCTCTATCTACCTGACGTTTCAATCCGGTTTGTCTCAGAAAATCTTTTTGTACATCCTGCCAGTAAGCAATCTTTGCAGCTGCTTCTTCAACCGGCGTCCCCTCGTCCCTGGAAATAGAAAAGACAGTTAAAAAACTGTCTTTTTTTCTTTGGTGGAGTATTGGGCGCCAAATCCGAACATCGAAAAGTCTTGGTCTTTTGTGATGTTAGGTTGTATACGGAAGTTATATTAAACCATCCATCCGGCTCATCCCAAACTGTTACGGAATTTATGAGAAGGTCGATGATGTGTCTCCTAAAAGTCTCATCTTCGATATCTCCTTCGCAAAATTTTGTTAGCCACCATATTATATGTTCTTTTTCTAAAATAATCAAGTCCTCTTGTGCGGTAACTAATCTTTTTTCTGTAGCTTGTTTTTGTTTCTCCAACTCATTTAGTCTTTTGGTTAGGGATTCGGAATCGGCTCCCTTCTCAACCATCTTCAAAAGGTTATTGATGCTACGCTCTATATTTTTTATTTCTTTCTCTAACGAAGGTATGAGGGTATTTTCCTCAGCATCAATTTCAGTCTGCCTTATTGCCATATCAGCAAGCTCTTCTATAGTTTCGGGAGTAAGAATTGATAGAGCATCCTCGACTACAACCTTTTCGATAAACTCCTTTTTAAGTGGTTTTTTATCACAGGCTTTTTCTCGTTTTCTTTTAGAGCAGGTATAGTAATTATAAGTCGTTCCGTGTCTACCCGTTCCGCTTTCGCCTACCATATTTGAACCACAATGACCGCAAAAAAGCTTTTGAGATAAAAGATAATCTACCTTAGCTTTACCTCGTGAGGGTGCTTTCTTATTGTATAACAACCTCTTATGCACAATATCGAAAGTTTCCTTATCTACAATAGCGGGTACACCGTTCTCAATACGCAAGTCCTTGTATTTGTAGACCCCAATATATCTTTCGTTTTTGAACATAGCTCGAAAGCTATTTTTATTAAATTTTGCACCTTTGGCGGTAACATACCCGGCGTTATTAAACTTATCGCAAATTTCAGCTACTGTAGCACCATTGGCATACAAATCAAAAGCTTCACGAACAATAGCTGCTTT